>MHIL01000039.1:21418-23586 GCA_001817495.1 Candidatus Buchananbacteria bacterium RIFCSPHIGHO2_02_FULL_56_16 | reverse complement strand
ACCAATCCGGCGAAGAGTGTGATGGCAGCGCCGGCGTCGGCGTTGGTCAGACGTGCACCTCCGGCTGCAAGATTCAAAATGCGCCGTTCTGTGGTGATGGAGTTGTTAACCAGACTGGCGAGGAATGCGATGGGTCTGCGGGCGTTGGCGTCGGCCAAACCTGCACGTCAGGCTGCAAGATTCAAAATGCGCCCTTCTGCGGCGATGGCGTCGTGAACCAATCCGGCGAAGAGTGTGATGGCAGCGCCGGCGTCGGCGTTGGTCAGACGTGCACCTCCGGCTGCAAGATTCAAAATGCGCCGTTCTGTGGTGATGGAGTTGTTAACCAGACTGGCGAGGAATGCGACGGGTCTGCGGGCGTCGGCATTGGTCAAACCTGCACCTCGGGCTGTAAAATTCAGAACGCGCCCTTCTGCGGCGATGGCGTCGTCAACCAAACCGGTGAAGAGTGCGACGGCAGCGCGGGAGTCGGCGTTGGTCAGACGTGCACCTCCGGCTGCAAGATTCAAAATGCGCCGTTCTGTGGTGATGGAGTTGTTAACCAGACTGGCGAGGAATGCGACGGGTCTGCGGGCGTCGGCATTGGTCAAACCTGCACCTCGGGCTGTAAAATTCAGAACGCGCCCTTCTGCGGCGATGGCGTCGTCAACCAAACCGGTGAAGAGTGCGACGGCAGCGCGGGAGTCGGCGTTGGTCAGACGTGCACCTCCGGCTGCAAGATTCAAAATGCGCCGTTCTGTGGTGATGGAATTGTTAACCAGACTGGCGAGGAATGCGATGGGTCTGCGGGCGTTGGCGTCGGCCAAACCTGCACGTCAGGCTGCAAGATTCAAAACGCGCCCTTCTGCGGCGATGGCGTCGTGAACCAAACCGGTGAAGAGTGCGACGGTAGTGCCGGAGTCGGCGTCGGCCAGACGTGTACTTCAGGCTGTAAGATTCAAGGTGGCGGTGGCGGTGGCGGAGCGTTCTGCGGCGACGGCATTCTGAACCAGACCGGCGAAGAGTGCGACGGTTCGGCTGGCGTTGGCCCGGGTCAGTTTTGCAATACCGGCTGTAAGCTCGCCAGTGCGCCGTTCTGCGGCGACGGCGTGGTCAACCAAGCCGGCGAGGAATGTGACGGTAGTGCTGGAGTTGGCACCGGCCAATCGTGTACTTCAGGCTGCAAGCTGCAAACTACCGACGATAACGGAGACGACGGAAATGGCGGTGGCGGTGGCGGTGGTCCGACCACGAGCGGTGGAGGCGGTGGCGGTGGCGGATTACCACTGCTGACCATCCACACCATCAGCACCAACTGCGAGGGAACTGACACGGGCAACGTTGTCGTTACCTGGCACACCAACCTCGACGCGACCACCCGGGTGGTTTACGGTCCGACCTCGGTTCCCACCATCGGTTTCGCGCCGAACTACGGCTACCCCTCGTCCACGGCGGAAGATACGTCCGTGATGAAACGGATCCACTCGGTTACGATCAGCGGCTTAACGGCCGGCGCTACCTACTACTTCCGGCCGATCTCGGCGTTCAGCCGCGGCGAGAAGTACGGAGTCGAGGTTTCATTGGTTGCCTGCTCGAGCGGCCAGACGGCTGCCACGGTTACGAAAACCGCCAGCCTGACGTTCACCAACCCGGGCGGCGTGGTTGACTACCAGGTTACCGTCACGAACCCCGGCACGACCATCCTCGACAACATCATTGCCGTTGACACCCTGCCCGAAGGCTTAACCTACGCCGATACCGGCCTGACCGTCCGGACCTGGGAGCTCGCCCGGCTGAACCCCGGCCAAAGCGAAACGTTTACCTACCAGGTGAAGGTGAGCGACACGGCCAGCGAAGGTATCTACGAAAACATCGTCAACCTGTTCCAGAACGGCAGCCAGATTGACCAGGCGTCCTACGGGCTCGAGGTCAGAAAAGGTACCGTCCTCGGTGAAGAGCTGCCCGACACCACCTCCTCGGTGCTCGGCTGGTACTACCTGGCCGCCTCAATGCTGCTCACCAGCGCGGGCGGTTCGTTCGCGTTGGTCATCAGCCGGCGGCGGAACCTGATTCAGGGAATCAACTTCCTGAAGCGCATGTAACCTAAAACTTGAAACGTGAAACCGAGCCGGTTTCAGGCCTCATGTTTTATGTTTTAAGTAAGAAGTTTGTCTTTTGACTGCTTATCA
>MHIL01000039.1:19081-21374 GCA_001817495.1 Candidatus Buchananbacteria bacterium RIFCSPHIGHO2_02_FULL_56_16 | reverse complement strand
TTCGCGCCAGCCGACGACAGCGGCCGGTTCTGTTTTGGGTACCCTTCTCGATCGTCGCCACGACGCTCCTGCTCTACCCGATCTCGCCAATCCTCCACTACTCACTGACGACCGCGCAGGCTGATGAGCCCAGCCGCCAAGCAGAGGCCCAATCGTTGGTTGACTACGAGCGCTCGCTCGACGAGATGATCAATGGGGACGCCGCCTGGCTGCCGGTCGCGGACCTTAAGGCCGACGACGTTGATTTCACCCCGCGGCTGACGATTAAAAAAATCGGTGTTGACACGGAGATTGTCGAGGGCAACAACGCCCACGCCGCGCTTGAGCAGGGCGTCTGGCGGATGCCGGTGGGCTCGACGCCCGACCGGGGCGGCAACACCGTGCTCACCGCCCACCGCTACAAATTCTTGCCGCCCAGCGACAAAACCTTCTACCTCCTCGATAAGCTGGAAAAAGGCGACGAGGTGGTGATCCAGTGGCAGGGTAAGCAGTTTACCTACCGGGTGACGGAAACCAAGGTGGTGAGCCCGAAAGCGGTCGAGATTCTCCGGAACACCGAGCTACCCCGGCTGACGCTGTTCACTTGCACGCCGCTGTTTACCAGCAAGAACCGGCTGGTGGTCATCGCCGCGCTGGTTGACGTCCGCTGACGGCGCCTTTAGTTAATACCCCAAGATAACATTCCCATTCGATAGAGTGTTGTCCTTCCACCCACCGGCGTCAGGCCTATCCCACACGGTAGAACCTCTCTACAAACGATGCAGCCGCTTCGTGGGGGTTTGGGGGTGGCCACTCGAGCGCCACTCCTATGAAAGTATACGTTCAATCAACCGTGAGAGCGCATTGGCCACCCCCAAGGATTTTGGGCACTTTTGGCCGCAAAAGTGCCGAGGGTCACCGCCGCACGTCTGATATCCGTAAGCGGCTAATCGGTAACTACTTGGGATAAAGGTACGCTCGCGCTCGTAGCCGTGACGTTCAATTCCGTGCTATACTAACCGCAGAACCTATGTTTAACCGAGCGCATCGCCGAAAAACTGAAACGCCATCCAAGTGGAAGATGATTCGCACCGTCGCTTTTCTGGTCAACGTCGCCGGCGCGATTTTTTTTCTAAGGTACCCCAAGCGATTCAAAAAATACCTGCGCGACCAGCGCCAGGAGCTGACCGAGCTCCAGACCGGTGAGGAAGACGTCGGCCGTTTTCTCAAAGATTCCAGCCGGCTGCTCAAGGATTTTTTTGTCCCCTACGCCGGCAACGGTCACCGGCCGCGCGCGCTGCGGCCCAAGAGCCTGGTTACCTACGCGACCGTCGCGCTGCTGGTCAAAGCCGCGGCCACCGGCTTTCTCTTCTTCACCTACCCGACACCGGCCAGCCTGTCGGCGATCGTCACCGAGCGGATGATCGAGCTGATTAACGAGGCCCGAACCGAGTCCGGCGTGGCAACGCTCGCGCCCAGCCAGCTGCTCACCGAGGCGGCGCAGGCGAAGGGCGCTGATATGATTGACCGCGACTACTTTGCCCACGATACGCCCGAAGGCAAGCGGCCCTGGCAGTGGATTAACCGGCAGCAGTACGATTACGTCAACGCCGGTGAAAATCTGGCGATGGACTTCGTCAGCGCCGAGGTGGTGCAGGCAGCCTTGATGCAGAGCCCGTCGCACCGTAAAAACATCGTCAACCCTAAATACCAGGAGGTCGGCATTGCCGTACTCCACGGCGAGTTGAATGGCCGGGAAACTATCCTGCTGGTCGAGTTCTTCGGCACCCAGCGGAAAGATACGCGGGTGGCAACCACGGCCGGAACCCTGAAGACAGCCGGACCGAGCCCGAAGCCCGAGCCGGCCAACCCGACGCCGGTACCAACCGCTGCCGAGCAAACGCCGACCCCGGGCGAAACGCCGCCGGTCGTGGCGGGCGAGGAAACCGAGGTGATCGCCGAAGCGGCAGCCGAAGAAGCGGTGAGCGAACCGCTCAACCAGACCCTGATCGTCGTCGGGCAGCCGCAGCTGCGCTCGCGCACGCTGGTTGACCGCGTCATTGAGTACTCGAACGTATTTTTTCTGGCTCTGCTCGTCTTCGTGATCATCACCCTGTTTTTAAACATCGTCATCAAAATTCGCATTCAGCACCCCGCGGTGATCCTCCAGACCGTGGCCGTGGTCGCGCTGCTGCTGGTCCTGACGCTGGTAAAGTTCCACTTCGCCGAGCAGGTACCCAGCCAGCTCCTCATCCTCTAGTAAACCCGTTACCCGTCACCAGCCCCAACCCCCCGGCCAGCCGAGGGTTTTTGT
>MHIL01000039.1:0-19072 GCA_001817495.1 Candidatus Buchananbacteria bacterium RIFCSPHIGHO2_02_FULL_56_16 | reverse complement strand
TTACTTTACTTAATTTACTTACTTTACTTAATTTACTTACTTTACTTAATTTACTTACTTTACTTAATTTACTTACTTTACTTAATTTACTTACTTCACTTAATTTACTTACTTCACTTAATTTACTTACTTCACTTAATTTACTTACTTTACTTAATTTACTTACTTCACTTAATTTACTTACTTCACTTAATTTACTTACTTCACTTCTTATTTTTTCTCTTTTTACCAACGGCTATGCCGAAACAAAAAATCGGTCAATCCCTTCCGGCCACCAGCGACATCAAGAGCGATTTCATCACCATTGCTTCCCACCAGCTGCGGACGCCGATTGCCGGCATCCGCTGGTCGCTCGATACCCTGCTCGACGGAAAGGCTGACAAGCTCTCGACTAAGCAGTACGAGCTCGTCACGGCGGCCTACGCCAGCAACAACTTTCTGGTCAAGGCGGTCAACGATCTGCTGCGCGCCGCCCGGCTCGAGGAGCGCGGGGTCAGCTTAACGCCGCGACCCACCGACCTTAAGGCACTAGTGACGGACGTTATCAAGCGTAACCGCACGTTCATTGCCGCCAACAACTGCGCGGTGACCCTGCAGCTGCCGCCGCGGGTTCCGAAAGCCTATGTTGATCCGCTCCACGTTAAGCCGATCATTGAGGGCATCATCGACAACGCCATCAAGTACAGCCGGGGCGACGGCCGGATTAAGGTGAGCCTCCGGACGGCCGGTAATCGGTACCTGGTCATTGCCATTAGTGACCGGGGGATCGGGATTCCCGCCGACCAGCAGCGAAGCGTGTTCTCGCGGTTCTTTCGGGGACGCAACGCCATGAAAACCCAAACCGAGGGCTTGGGTTTAGACCTCTACATCGCCAAAAGGGTGATCGAAGCCAGCGGCGGAAAAATCACGTTTCGCAGCGCCGAACGCAACGGTTCGACCTTTTACCTCTCGCTGCCGCTCCAGAAGCCCGTCGCCGGCGGCAGCCCACCAGCTGCCCCGCCGGTGGCGAGAGCCGTCGCCACCGGGGATGCGCTCAAGCAAGAGCAGGAGTTCGTCAACATTACCGTCCATGAGCTCAAGGCGCCGCTCGGCGCCACCAAGTGGAGCCTGGAGATGCTCAAAAACCAAACCGTCGGGCCGCTCAACCGGCAGCAGTTCGAGCTCATTGACCACGTCTACCGGGGCAACGAGCGGCTGCTGATGCTGGTCAAAGACCTGCTCGACCTCGCCAAGCTCCACAGCGGCCGGTTTGACGTCAGCCCGAAACCGATCAGCATTGAACCGATTATCAGAGACGTGGTGACCAGCTTTCAGCCGGAAGCGGCCAAAAAAGAAATCACGCTCACCGTTTCACTGCCAGCGTCGCTGCCGCGCGTCGGCATTGACTCAATCCGAATTGCCCAAGCGATCACCAACATCGTATCCAACGCCATGAAGTACACGCCGGCCCGCGGCACGATCACCGTTACCGTCGAGCGAAGAACCGGCCGAGCGCTGGCAGCACAGAACCGCCGGATCCCGACCGCCGCTCTTGCCCACACCAAAAACCAGCACGGCTACCTCGTCGTGTCCGTCACCGACACCGGCATCGGCATCTCGAAAGCGGAGCAACAGAAACTGTTCACCCGCTTCTTCCGGGGCAAGGGCGTCCTCAAATCAAACACCGAGGGCACCGGCCTGGGCCTGTACATCACCAAGACCATCGTGGAACTCCACGGCGGAGACATCTGGTTTACCAGCCGGCCGGGCGGCGGTTCAGCGTTCTTCGTGAGCTTACCCGTCGTGTGAGCGGTATGCCCCGTAGTAGTCCCTCACCTTATGTTAGAAAGCATTACTACGCGGCACGATTCAAGGTTTTATGAGCAACTACCCCTTGCCTTAAAATAAGCAAGGTCAGGGATCACTCTGGGGTATGGCGAAACGCACGATCCTCATCATCGAAGACGATCAATCGCTCGTCACCCTCTTGAGCCGAGCACTCGAGGCAAATCATTTCACGGTGAGCCTGGCGCTCGACGCCGAGAGCGGTTTTAAAAAAGCCAAGCGGCGGCGGCCCAGCCTGATTATCCTCGACGTCATGCTGCCGGGCATGGACGGCTTTCGCTGCTTGCAACAGCTCAAGCAAGACCCGGCCACCAAGCGCATCCCGGTCATCATCCTCTCAAACCTCGGCCAGAGCGACGAGGTCCGGCAGGCGCTGGCGCTCGGGGCAGCCGACTACCTCGTCAAGGCGGATTGTACCATCGGCCAGGTTATTGATACAATAAAGCAGTACTAACGCGGGAGCTATGCCGGTCAAATCCCTCAAGGGCGAAACGACAACTTGGTACTACCTGACGGACTTCGGCGGCGAGGAGTTGAGTTTTTTAAAAACGAACTTTAAGTTCCACCCCCTTGACCTCAAGGACTGCGCCGGTGAGGCCCAGCGGTCGAAGATTGACACCTACCGAAACTACCTGTTTCTGGTCTTCCAGCTGCCGAGCCTCAACGCCGAGAGCAACCGCGTGACCATTGATCAGCTCCACGTCTTCATCGGCAAAGACTACGTCGTCACCGTCACCAAGGAAAAGTTAAAGTTTCTCCAAAATTTTTTCTACAAGCTCGGCGGCAACCACAAGCTCCGCGAGGGGATTTTCAACCAAGGGTCCGGCTACCTGCTGTACCGGATGCTCGACCACGTGCTGCGGCGGCGCTGGGCCGCCCTCGATCAGCTGGATCGGGCGATTAAAAAAATCGAACAGGACATTGATGAGGGCCGCGGCAAACGGGCGGTGTTTGAAATCGCCAGCCTGCGGCGGGTGATCTTGCAGTTTCGTTCAGTCATCGATCCTCAACGCCTGACGATTAACACCCTAAGCCGGCTGAACGCCGCCTTTCTCAAAAAAGACATGACGGTCTACTTTGACGACATTGACGACTACATCGAAAAAGTTTGGTTTTCGCTGGAGAGCTACCGCGACCGAATCTTGAGCCTCCACGAAATCAACGAGTCGCTGATCTCGTACCAAACCAACAAGGTGATGCGGCTCTTGACCATCTTCTCGGTCGCCCTGCTGCCGCTGACCTTCCTCACCGGCCTGTACGGCATGAACGTCGAGCTGCCGTTCAACGGCGACCCGGCCGCCGTCTGGTCGCTGTTTGGGGTGGTGGCGCTGACGATTGCCGGAATTTTTTTAATGCTCAAAAAAAAGGACTGGATTTAGTATGGCAACCTTTGACGTGGTAACCATCGGCGGCGCCGTCCGGGACATCACCTTCTACACCAGCCAGGGCAAAGTTTTCGCCACTCCGGACGACCTCACCGCCCAAAAGCTGCTGGCGTTCGAGTACGGCGCCAAAATCTACGCCCAGCGAGCCCACTACGAGCTCGGCGGCGGCGCGCTGAACGCGGCGGTGTCATTGAGTCGTCTGCGGCTCAAAACCGCCGCCCTGGTCCGGCTCGGTAACGACCAGGACGCGGCCGACGTCCGGCTGCGGTTCAAACGTGAGCAGGTCTGCCCCGACTTCATTCAGGTTGACCCGAAGGCGCATACCGGCTTCTCGCTCATCGTGGCGTTGGATAAGCGCGAACACGAGCACGTCGCGTTTCTCTACCGCGGAGCCAATGAAAACCTGACCGCGCCGCTCGGCTCGCTGAAGCAATCCACGATCGGCTGGTTGTACCTCACCGCGCTGTCGGGCCCGCGCTGGCCGGGCGCGCTCAAGCAGTTTTTTCAAATCGCCAAGAGTAAGCAGCGCAACACCAAAATCGTCTGGAACCCCGGCAGCAGCCAGCTTCAGGCCGGCCGGCGCAACCTCGACTTCTGCCTCCGGCACACCGACGTGCTCATCCTGAACAAGGATGAGGCGATCGAGCTCGTCCTCTCGGGCATTACCGTCGGCCGGCGCAACCCGAGCTACCTGAACCGGCCGCTCTACCTGCTCAACATCCTCAAAGAGTGGGGACCAAAGGTCGTCATCATTACGGACGGTACGAAAGGCGCCTGGGCCTACGATGGCGCCAGAATCCACCACCAGCACGCCGTGCCGGTTAAACGAATAGCGGATACCACGGGCGTCGGCGACGCATTCGGATCCGGTTTTCTCGCCGGTTTCGTCAACACCAAAGGCGACAGCAAGCAGGCGCTCCGGTGGGGCGTCCAGAACGCGGGCTCGGTCTGCACCCAGGTTGGCGCCCAGAACGGCCTGCTGACGTTACGTGAACTCAAAGGTAAAATCAAGCTATGAGCAACTCCAGTATGTACCTCGGCTTGGGGTTAATTTTTTTGGGCGTCATCGTCGCGCTCATCATTAAATCCAAGCTCGAGTAAAGGGATACCAGCCGGCGCGCCGCTCTTGACGCGGTGGTTTTGTTTAATTCCGATATTGTGCAGTTATGGCTTTGAAGCGTCCATACCTCCTGGTCCTGAACGCCCAACGAGGTAGGCTGCGATTTAAAATATTTCACCACGAGTCCTTGGGACTGGCAATCTCGGGGACGGTGAGCCATATCGGCGCCGACGGCAGCTCAATTGAGGTCATCGAGCACGACCCGAAACGGATGATCATGAAGAATTTTCCCGGCGGGCTTTTGACCCACGCCGACGCGCTTGCCGCCGTCCAGTCGTACCTCAAGCACTGGCTCGACCGGGTGAAAACCATTTGCCACTTCGTTGCCTACGGCGGTCTGGAGTTTGACCGGCCGGTGACCGTCAGCCGGCCGGTTCTTGAACAGCTCGACCGGCTCTACGCCCAGGCGCCACACCACCACCCAGCGAGCCTGCGCTGCATCGAGTACTGCCTGGAAAAACTGCCCATGATCAGAAACGTTGCCGTATTCGGAACCGCTTTGAGCAACACGATTCCACCCCACGCCTGCCGCTATCCGCTGCCCGATCCCTACCGTCAGCCGGAAATCCGGAAGTTCAGCTTTGACGCGGCCATTCACCTCGACGCGGCCCGCCAGGCGGCCGAGCGACTCGGTAAGCCGCTCAAGCGCCTCAAGCTCATTACCTGCCGACTCGACGACCAGAGCTCGGTTGGTGCGGTCGCGTTCGGTCAGCTCATTGACGCCTCAATCGGGTTTAGCCCCGCCGACGCCATGATCGGCCTCACCACCAGCGGCCCGGTTGACCACTCGCTGCTCATTTCTCTGATGCGGCGGTTCAACCTGACCTTAGGCGGCATCCAAGAGCTCCTCAATGACCAATCCGGGCTGCGGACTATGAGCGGAATGAACGCAAACTTGAGCGAAATTCTCACCGCCGCCGGCCACCCGTTAAAGCCGTACCGGCCGTCAAGAACGTTGAGCCGTTCGGAACGTACCGGCGCCCAGCGCGCGACGGCGACGCTGCTCCACCAAATTTTGTCCCGCATCGGCAGCGCCGCGCTGCACGCGGGCGGCGCGGACTACCTCGTCTTCTGCGGCGAGGCTGCGGCCACCCACCCGACCCTCTGCTCACTGATTACCCGGCAGGTCCGTAAGACATTCAAAACCATTAAACCATTCGTCGTGCCGGTCGACCCCGAGCTGCTGGTCGCCCGACAAGCGACGGCCAGACCCCGCCATGATTAGGAAACTCTTAAACGGACAAACCAAAACCATCACGGCGGCGGCGGTCATTATCGGCCTGGCATCGCTCGTTTCCCGGCTGCTGGGCGTGCTGCGTGACCGCGTCCTGGCCGGAGAGTTCGGCGCCGGCCCCGAGCTGGACATGTACTACGCGGCATTTCGGATTCCCGACCTGGTATTCAACCTGATCGTCCTCGGGGCGCTGTCGGCCGGCTTTATTCCTATATTCACCAGCTACTTAAAAAATAAAAAAGAAGCCTGGGAGCTGGTCAACATCACCACCAACGTACTGACGATCGCCCTGTTGCTGCTCACCGGTCTGCTGCTGCTTCTGACGCCCTGGCTGATGAAGGTGATCACGCCGGGCTTCGGCCCGGAGCAGCTCGCCGTCACCACCCGGCTGGCCAGGATTATGTTTTTGAGCCCGATCCTGCTGGGGATCTCGGCAATCTGGGGCAGCGTCCTTCAGTCGCTCAAACAGTTCTTCATCTACTCGCTGGCACCAATTGTCTACAACGTCGGCATCATCATCGGCGCCCTGTTTTTCGTACCCACACTAGGCGTCTACGGGCTGGCCTGGGGGGTTGTCTTGGGCGCCGGCCTGCACATGCTCATCCAGCTGCCGCCGGTTTTGTACCTCGGCTACCGCTACCATCCCGCCATTGATCTCCAGCACCGCGGCTTTCGGAAAATTATGTCAATGATGCTGCCGCGCACCCTCGGCCTGGTGACCAGCCAGATTAACTTTCTGGTCACCACCATCATCGGCTCGACGCTCGCCGCAGGCAGCATCACCGTCTTCAACCTCGCCAATAACCTCCAGAGCTTTCCGCTGGGAATTTTCGGCATCTCCCTGGCGATCGCCGCGTTTCCGACGCTCTCCGAGCTCACCGAAAAAAAGAAAGATTTCATCCGCGTCTTCTCCGCTACCACCCGCCAAATCCTGTTTTTCATGATCCCGACCGCCGCGCTCCTGATTGTCCTGCGCGCCCAGATCGTCCGCTTGGTCCTCGGCGCCGGCCGGTTCGACTGGGAAGACACCGTGCTTACCCTGCAGACGCTCTCGCTGTTCGCCTTCAGCCTGTTCGCCCAGGCGCTCATCCTCCTCTTGATCCGGGCGTTCTACGCCTTTGGGGACAGTAAAACGCCGTTTGTCACCGGCCTGATCGCGGCGTTCGCGAACGTCATGCTGGCGCTGATGCTGGTTGAACCGCTGGGTGTCCGGGGCCTCGCCCTGGCGTTTTCGCTGGCGAGCATCTTAAACTTTATCCTGCTCTGGCTGATGCTCTACAGTCGTCTCGGCTCGCTCGACGGCCGAAAAATTCTGCGCTCAACCGGAAAAATTTTAATCGCCACCTTCATGCTCGCGCTGGTGACCCAGGCGACCAAGTACCTGATCGAGCCGCTCGTCGGCACCGAGACGTTTCTGGCCGTCACCACCCAGGCGGTCTTGGCGGCGCTGGCAGGCAGCGCGACCTACCTCGTTATTGGCTGGCTGCTGCGGCTCGAGGAGCTGACGTATATAATCGACAGCTTCAGGCAGAAGCTGCTCAAAAAACCGCCCGTCATTATCGAGAGCATCGAAAACGAGTAGCGTTAAGGGTAATACTTTTGCGTAGCATTGCTGGTGCGCCTCTCCACGATGTTGGGGGTTTGGGGGGCGGCACTGTTCGAGCAGCCGGGACGAGATACGGTGTCAAATCGTCGTCCAGCGAGTTTGCCGACCCCCAAAACTTTTTGCTACTTTTTGGTTACAAAAAGTAGAGAGAGTGAGGGCATCCGGTAAACGGTAAGTGCTGCTACCCAAGCGTTCCACGATGAGAGGGCGCTGGCACTTTTGAGGGCAAAAGTGCCCAAAACCCTCGGGGGTGGCCAATGCGCTCTCAAGGTTGATTGAACGTCGCTTCTTGTGGAGTGGCGCTCGCGTGGCCACCCCCGAACCCCCACGAAGCGGCTGCATTGGCCGGAGAAAGTTTCTAACTTGTGGGATGGGCTAACCTAACCACTAGGTATGTACAAACGATTGCTTTTTACCAGTGAATCTGGTAGTTTTTATTTATGGCGGAAATCCGAAACTTCTGTATTATCGCTCATATTGACCACGGGAAGTCAACACTGGCTGACCGCTTTTTAGAATTGACCGAAACGATCAGCAAGCGCGAGATGCGGGCCCAGGTCCTCGACTCAATGGACATCGAACGGGAGCGGGGCATCACCATCAAGCTCCAGCCGGCGCGGATGCAGTGGCAGGGTTATGAGCTCAACCTGATTGACACGCCCGGCCACGTTGACTTCAGCTACGAAGTGTCACGCAGCCTGGCCGCCGTCGAGGGAGCGATTCTGCTGGTTGACGCCACCCAGGGTGTCCAGGCCCAAACCGTCGCCAACCTCTACCTCGCCCTGGAGCAGAACCTCACCATCATTCCGGTCATCAATAAAATCGACCTGCCCAACGCCGAAATCCAGAAGGTAACCCAGGAAATCTGCCGGCTCTTAGGCTGCGAACCGACGGCGATCCGGCTGGTGTCCGCCAAAACCGGCGAGGGCGTCGCGGCGGTGCTGCAGGCGGTCATAGACCGGGTGCCGCCGCCGAACATCGAAGCGCAGCGGCCGCTGCGGGCGCTCATCTTTGATTCGAAGTTCGACGAGTACCGCGGCGTGATTGCCGAGGTTCGGGTTGTTGACGGTACGATCGCCGCCGGCGAACGGATTCACCTGCTCTCGACCGACAAGACGACCGAGGTGCTCGAGGTCGGCTGCTTCAGCCCCCAACTCAAAAAATCAGCCCGGCTCGAAGCCGGCGAGATCGGCTACATTGTGACCGGCCTCAAAGACATCGCCGCCTGCCGGGTCGGCGACACGGTCAGCGTCGTCGGCGCGACGGTCGAGCGCCTAGCCGGCTACCGCGAGGTTAAGCCGATGGTGTTCGCCGGCTTGTTCTGCAAGGTCGGCAACGACTACCCTCGGCTGCGCGACGCCCTCGACAAGCTCCGCTTGAACGACGCCGCCCTGGTGTTCGAGCCCGAGAGTTCGCAGGCGCTGGGGTTTGGTTTCCGCTGCGGCTTTTTGGGCCTGCTCCACCTCGAGGTCGTTCAGGAGCGCCTCAAGCGCGAGTACCAGCTCGAGCTGGTGGTAACGGTGCCGAGCGTCGCCTACCGCGTCGGGCTCCAGAACGGCCAGGAGTTACTGGTTCGCAGCCCGCAAGATTTGCCCCGGCCGGAAACGATCAAGCAGGTACTCGAGCCGGTAATGAAAGTTGACATCTTCTCGCCGAAACAGTACCTCGGCGGATTGATGCAGCTCGTTGCCGAGAAGCGCGGCACCTACGTCACCACCGAGTACCTCGACGAGATGATCGCGGTCCTTCACTACGAGGTGCCGCTGACCGCGCTCTTGATTGATTTCTACGACAAGCTCAAGAGCGCGTCATCCGGCTACGCCTCGCTGAACTACGAGCTGCTCGACTACCGGCCGACCGATATCATCAAGCTCGACATCCTCATCGCCGACGAGCCGGTCGAGGCGCTGGCTTCGCTGGTGTACCGCGACGAGGCCTACCGCGTCGGCCGGTCCATTACGAGGTCACTCAGGGAAGCGCTGCCCCGCCAGCTGTTCGTGGTCAAGATCCAGGCGGCGGTGGGCGGCAAGGTGATCGCGGCTGAACACCTCTCGGCCCTGCGTAAGGACGTCACCGCCAAGCTCTACGGCGGGGACTACACCCGGAAACGAAAGCTGCTCGAAAAACAGAAGAAAGGCAAAAAGAAAATGATGGCCCACGGCCAGGGCAAGGTGGACATCCCGGCCGAAGCGTTTCTGGCGGTGCTGAAGCGCTAGCAAGCGTAAAGCGAAAAATAAGCCTGTTTTACACTTTTCGCTTTACACTTTACACTAAAAAAAAGCCAACCGAAGTGGTTGGCATTAGGGTAATTCTGGCCGGTTGACTCTGGTGTGATGGATGAGCCGTTTAAAGAATGAACGAATGTGGTGGCCACGAGCGTCCGCCGCTGCCTCCGCTATCCGGCGCTCGAGGTTTTGACCAGCGGGTACTACCGCTAGTACGAATTCGATGAACTGCTGCTGGACAGATCGGCGTTTTTGCCAGTCATTGATCGTGAGATCGACCCGGTACTGATCGCAGATTTGCTGGACCTCCTCAAACGACCGCTCCATTCGCCGAATCCGTTCGGTCAAACGTTTATTCTCTCCGGTCAGCCGGCGGTTCTCCGCAACCAAGTCGCGGATTCGTTGCCGGGCTGATAGGCCATTTTTCAACATCCCTTTGCCCTCCTTGCGGTAGGAATCTATCACGTCGTTCGCGAACGACGTGATCTAGTAGAACGCCGGGCCAATCGTGAAGATGACCATCGTAAACACGACGATGATCGCCACAATCAGCCAGACGGTTCGCTGAAGTTTTGATTGACGCTGGATCATATCAGCCAGTATAGCACTTTCCTTTGGTAAGTAAAGATGCTACGATGGAACCTTAGTTAGTTTAGTCAGTAGTAAGTAGTCAGTAGTCAGTAGTATGCTGAAAAAATGGGCTGTTTGCCCACCCATTAACCCATCGTTCGCCAACCAGTTTCCGGCCTGGAATCCGGTGGTGCTGCAGCTGCTGGCCAACCGCGACATCACCGAACCGGGCGTCATCGAGCGGTTCCTCAAGCCAAACTACGCCGCGGATCTCCATGATCCGTTTCTTTTTGTTGATATGGAAAAAGCAACCGACCGGATCCTGCGGGCGATTGAAAAAAAAGAAAGCATCGTCGTGTATGGTGACTACGATGCCGATGGCGTCAGCGCAACCGCGGTGATGTCGAGCACCATTGAAGCGCTCGGCGGCGTGGTGAAAGCCTACATTCCCTTCCGCGAAACCGAAGGCTATGGCCTGAACCTCAAGGCGGTCCGCGAGCTCCACGGCGCGGGCGCGCGACTGGTGGTTACCGTCGACTGCGGTACCTCCAACATCAAGGAAGCGGCGGCGCTCAAGGCGGCCGGCGTTGATCTGATCATCACCGACCACCACGAAGAGCCGCTGCAGCTGCCCGACGCGTTTGCCCTAATTAATCCCAACACCAAGCGTGACCGCTACCCCTTCCGCTACCTGGCCGGCAGCGGCGTCGCCTACAAGGTGGCAACGGCGCTGCTCGCCCGCCACCGGCAGTACCCGGTTACGGCGCTGCCCGAAGGCTGGGAAAAGTGGCTGCTTGATTTGGTCGCCATCGGCACCATCGCCGACCTGATGCCGCTTTTGGACGAAAACCGGACACTGGTGCGCTACGGCTTAACGGTCCTGCAAAAGACCAAGCGGCTGGGCATTCAGCAGCTGGCAGCGAGCGCCAGCACGGCGGTCAAAGACCTGAACGAACGGGCGGTCGGGTTTCAGATCGCGCCGCGGTTGAACGCCGCCGGCCGACTCAACCACGCCAGCACCGCCTACCGGCTGCTCATCACCACCGACCCGGCCGAGGCTGCTAAGCTCGCCGAAGAGCTCAACGCCACCAACCAGGAACGGCAGCGCCTCACCGAGCAGATTACCGACCAGGCCACGGCGCTCATCGGTGAAGTGAGGGAGCAGCCGATCCTCTCGGCAGTCGGCGACGACTGGCCAATCGGCATCGTCGGCCTGATCGCCGGCCGGCTGACCGACCGCCACTACCGGCCTGCCCTGGTCATCAGCCGCCGCAAGGGCGAAATCGTCGGCTCGGGCCGCAGCATCGAAGGCTTCGACATCACCGCCGGCCTGCGGCAGTGCGACCAGTACCTCAGCCGCTACGGCGGCCACAGCCAGGCGTGCGGTTTCACCGTCAAGGATGAAGCCAGCCTGCAGCCGTTCCTCGACCAGATGGCCAGCCTGGCCAAAAGCCAGCTCGACGTCGCCACGCTCGTGCCGGTCGTCTCGATTGACGCGGAACTCAAGCTCGAAGAAATCACCTGGGAGCTGCTCGCCGAGCTGGAAAAATTCATCCCGTTCGGCAGTAAGAACCAGAAACCGAAATTTCTGGCCACCGACATCAGCGTACTGGACGTCCAGACGGTCGGCGCCGACGGCAAGCATCTGCGGCTGACCGTCAGCCACCTGACGGCCGAGCCGCGCAAGCTGATCGGCTTCTACTTCGGCGAGTGGAACGCACGAATCAAGCCGGGCGACCGGATTGACATCGTCTTTGAGGTTGACGTCAATGAGTGGAAAGGCAACCGGGAGCTGCAGCTCAAGATTGTGGATCTAAGAATGTCTGAAGTGAATGACTAATTCCTAGTTTCTAATGTCTAATGGCCTGCCTTACCTTGTATTAGAAATTAGGAATTAGAAATTCGTCATTCAACCTATGCCTAGAAAAGCAACCATCTACACCGACGGCGGAGCGCGGGGCAACCCGGGCCCGGCCGGCATCGGCGCGGTCATTACCATTGACGGCCGGCAGCATACCTTTAAAAAATACATCGGCAAAGCCACTAACAACCAGGCTGAGTACCAGGCGGTCATTCTTGCCCTGGAGCAGGCCAAAGCGCTCGGCGCCGAAGCGCTGTCATTTTTCTTGGACAGCGAGCTGATTGTCGAGCAGCTTAACCGCCGCTACAAGGTCAAGCACCCTGAACTCCAGCCGCTGTTTCTGAAAGCCTGGAACCTCGGCCTCGGTTTCCAAAAAACCACGTATACCCATGTGCCCCGCACTCAAAATAAACGCGCCGACCAGCTGGTCAACGAAGCGATTGATGAGGCCTTAAGTTGACAGATATTAGACTTTATGCTATGATAAATAGCTGGTTTTTTATTTAATAAAAATCAGTAAACCTAGCTTAAAGATGAACGGTTCTTTGACAATTCCGGAGCTTGGCTCCAATCGGAAATCCAGAACATGAAGAGGTAGAGCTGATGCAAATCAAAAGATTACTCCGACTTTCAGTGAAGAAGGGAAACAGACTTATGGCGTTCCTTATCTGCCTAGTTATAGTTGTCTGGACACTCGCCTTCATCGCGCAAGGCTACGACTACTGCCAAACAATCCTTAACCCGCCCTACATCATGGTCAGCGACTCCGAGTACATTACCCGGGACCGAAACGGCAACATCCTTGAACACATAATCCGTGACGGGCGAGGCAACGAACTGTCCCATGAGTACAAAAGTTACATTACCTATCTGATCGTAACTACTTTCCAGTAAACAAGGAAACTGGAGCCTGGCTCCAATCGAAATTCAGAATCAGAGGTAACGTTCAATGCGTATCACGAATTCCGACCTACTAACCATCACGTTCATGGTCTCGGTGCTCATTGGTATTTGTAATAACGAGCACCGATCCAACTTGTACAATGAAAGCGCTCGCTGGGCAGAGCCACTGCCAGCCCCCATCGCCCCCATCGCAAAAATTGAACCCTTCACGCCTGACCCTACCATGCAGTACGGGATAGCGGTCGAGCTAGACCCCAATGGGAAAATTTCCGAAACCGACGAAAGTAACAACCGCCAAGTTGTTGTACTCGACACCAAGGGCCCGAAGCCTTAATCCAGACGTGTCGGGACGAATTACCACTATACAGTTCTTTTGTTCAACTCTCCTTTATGGTGAGCGCAATAGCGTTCACCTTCTTTTTTTTAAAAAAATTCTCCGCTTTAAGCGGAGAATTTTTATTGTTCAGGCCAGCCGTAAGCCGAATTCTGTCCTCTGGTTTGCACCAAAGTGATGATCATCTATCTGGGACCGGCATTACTGCCGGCCTCAAGCTGCCGACCAAATTTGGCATTGCACCAGGTAGAGTTTACCACGGGCAGCCTGTCGCCAGGCGCCGAGTCGCGTAGCCTTATGCTGAAGGGATATCCCGTGTTCAGCTCAAAACCTCACGACACTTTTCACCTTTGATCCCGCAACGCGGGACTAGTATCGTCTCTGTGGCACTGGTCCTCACCCTGACTCGCATCAGAGTGGGTGGGCGTTACCCACTACCATTTGTTAAGGTGTTCGGACTTTCCTCCCAGCCGTATGCACGGCCAGGCGATCATCTCACTCGCCTGAACATAGAAACGATAGCACAGGATATACTCTTTGTCAAGTTAATTGATTTTCTACGAGATTTCTGGTACAATCACCATCACTAAGTCATATGAAACGTTCCGAGCTCGTCTTTTCCGCCATCACGGTTCCCCTGGACTACCTCGCGATTGTCCTCGCCGCCGTGGCGGCCTACTTCCTGCGCTACCTGCCGGCGATTCAGCAGATTCGGCCGGTGGTTTTTAATTTGCCATTTCGCGATTTTTTGCCGATTACCGGAACCGTGGCCGTCGGCTGGGTGGCGGTGTTCGCGCTGACCGGCCTCTACGCCATGGGCGGCACCAAAAAGTTTACCACCGAGCTGACCAAAATCTTCATCGCCTGCTCGGCGGCGCTGGCGTTGATCCTGGCGGTGATGGTTTTTTCCCGCTACCTGTTCGACTCGCGTTTTATCATCCTGGCCACCTGGGGGCTCACGATCCTCTTCGTCAGTACCGAACGGTTGATCATCCGGCTTTTCCAACGGCTGGCGTTCAAGGCCGGCGTCGGGGTGCACCGCGTCGTGATTATCGGCAACGGCCCGGTCGCCCAGAGCCTGATTGATGAATTTAGCACTCGGCCGATGCTCGGCTACCGGGTGGTGGTTCGCCACGACGCCTTTGACCAGCCGACCGCGGCGGCGCTGGCCGAGATGGTCGCTTCGGACACGTTCGACGAGGTCATCCAGGTCAACCCGAATTTGCCGGCGAGCCAGACCGCTGAACTGGTTAATTTCGTTAACGAGCACCACCTGACGTTTAAGTACACCGCTGACCTCCTGGGCACGCATCTGACCAACCTCGAGGTCGCCACTATCGCCGGCACGCCGGTGGTTGAGGTTAAAAAAACCCGGCTCGACGGCTGGGGCAGGATCTACAAACGGGCCTTCGACCTCGTGGCGTCGCTGGTAGTGGTGATACTCACGCTGCCGGTCATGCTCATCATCGCGCTGGGCATCAAATTCGACTCAAAGGGACCAATCTTTTTTACCTACCGGCGCATTGGCCAGTTCGGCAAACCGTTTACCTATTTTAAATTTCGTTCGATGATCAAAGACGCCCACCGCTACCGGTTCGACCAACAGTTTCTCGCCGCGCACCAAAATCTCCGGGCCGGTTCACCGATGATTAAATTCAAAGACGACCCCCGGATCACCCGCGCCGGCCGGTTTCTGCGGCGCTGGAGCCTCGACGAGCTGCCCGAGTTCTTCCTGGTGCTCATCGGTAAGATGAGCATCGTCGGCCCCCGGCCCCATGAAGTCGAGGAGGTCCAGCGCTACCAGCGCCACCACCGCAAGCTCTTGACCATCAAGCCAGGCGTTACCGGCAGCGCCCAGGTCTCGGGCCGCTCGGACCTCGACTTTGAGCAGGAAGCGCAGCTGGACACCTCCTACATCGAAAACTGGTCGCTCGGGCTCGACCTGCAGATTATCTTAAAGACGCCGCCCGCGATCATCAGACGGAGGACCGCCGCATGAAGCTCGCCTTGATTCACGACCACCTCATCCAAGAGGGCGGGGCCGAACAGGTCCTGGCCGCCTTTCAGAAAATCTGGCCGCAGGCGCCCACCTACACCCTGCTCTACAACCCCGCCACGTTGAGCAGCGTCTTTGCCCAAAAAGACATCCGAACGTCGTTTCTCCAGCACTGGCCCGGCGCGCTGCGTCACTACCAGTGGTTTTTGCCGTTGATGCCGCTGGCCACCGAGAGCTACGACCTGATGGACTACGACGTCGTCCTCTCCAGCTGCTCGGCCCTGGCCAAAGGCGTCATCACCCGATCCAACACCTTGCACGTCTGCTACTGCCACACGCCCACCCGTTACCTCTGGTCAGACACCCACCGCTACGTCGAGGAGCTCAAGTACAATTGGCTGGTGAAAAAAATCGTACCGCTCTCGCTCCACCGGCTGCGCGCCTGGGATCAGCTCGCCGCCCAGCGGGTTGACCTGTTCGTCGCCAACTCCAAGAACGTCGCCGACCGGATCAAGAAGTACTACCGCCGCGACAGCACCGTCATCCACCCGCCGGTCCAGACCGACCGGCTGCACATCGCCCCGGTCGTGGACCGCTACTTTCTGACCGGCGGCCGGCTGGTCGCCTACAAGCGCTTCGATCTCGCCATCCGGGCGTTCAACCGGCTGGGTATCCCGCTTAAAATTTTTGGCGAGGGCCCGGAAGAAAAAAACCTCCGCGCTTTAGCCAAGCCAAACGTTGCGTTCGTCGGCCGCCTCGACCCCGAGGCGCTGGCCGAGCTCTACAGCCAGGCGGTGGCGTTCATCAACCCGCAGATTGAAGACTTCGGTATTACCGCCGTCGAGTCCATGGCCGCCGGCCGGCCGGTCATTGCCTTTGCGGCCGGCGGAGCGCGCGAGACGGTCGTCGAGAACAAAACCGGCACGTTCTTCGACGAGCAGAGCTGGGAGGCGCTGGCCGACACCGTCGTCCGCTTCAAGCCCGAAACGTTCAACCCCCAGCTGATTAAGCAGTACGCCGAGCAGTTCAGCGTCGGGCGCTTCAAGAACGAAATTACCAGCCTGGTCGATCGTGAGTGGCAGCGGCTCAAAAACGGCCAGATTCGTTGCGGCCCATGGTAGCCCAATTTTGAATTTTGATTCAAGCTCGAATGTCTTAATTTTAAAACATTGAGACATTAAAAATTGATTCGAAATTCAAAATTCGAAATTTTTATTCAAACCTACTACTGCACATGCGGATCGGCATTGACGTTCGCTGCCTGATGGAGAGCCAGTACTCCGGCATCAGCGAATATACCTACAACCTGCTCACCGTCCTGTTTACTCTCGACTCGCGCAACCGGTACGTGTTGTTTTACAACTCGGCCCAGGCGACGGCGGTACCGACCTTCGCGTTTCCCAACGTAACGGTTAGGGAATTCAAGTACCCCAACAAGCTGTTTAACCTGTCACTGCGATTTTTAAAAATCACCGCGGTTGACCGGCTGCTGGGCGGCGTTGATGTCATGCTCGTGCCTAACTTTCTGTTTCTGAACCTCTCGGCGCGCTGCCGTAAGGTTTTGATCGTCCACGACCTCTCGTTTGAGCTGTACCCGGAATTCTTTACCCTCAAAAAAAAGCTTTGGCACCGCCTAATCGGCGCCCGGCGGCTCTGCCAGCAGGCTGACGCTATTGTCGCCATTTCCCAAAACACCAAGCACGACTTAATCAGCCGCTATGGCACTGACCAGAAAAAAATTCGCGTCGTGCCGCCTGGCATCAGCGACCAGTTCTTTGCGCCAATTAGCGAGGGCGCGCTGGCGGCAGTGAAAAAAAAGTACCAGCTCCCCCGACGTTACATCCTGGCGCTGGGCAACCTCGAGCCGCGCAAAAATATTACCACCCTCATCGCTGCGTTTGAGCGGATGACGAACCGTGACTGCCGGCTGGTCATCGCCGGCGGCCGCGGCTGGAAGTACGCTGCCCTCTACCAGCAGTGGCAGCGGTCGGCCGCCAAGGATCGGATTACGTTTCTTGGCTACGTTGACGCGACGGACAAGCCGGCCCTCTACCGGCTGGCAACGATGTTCGTCTACCCTTCGATCTATGAGGGTTTCGGCCTGCCGCCGATTGAGGCAATGGCGGCTGGCACGCCGGTCGTGACCAGCTTTGCGTCGTCCTTGCCCGAAGCGGTGGGGGACGCCGCCCTCATGGTTGACCCCTACAACGTCGAAGACCTCACCCGGGTGATGGACCAGCTGGCGGCTGACGGCGCGCTGGCTCAAACATTGATCCAGCGCGGCCAAGCGCGCAGCCAGCAGTTCCGGTGGGAACGAGCGGCGGCGGAGATTCTGAAGATTATTACGAATGGCTAAGCGCATACAAAAAAATATAAATTCTACATCAATTTCAAATTTCAAATTTAAACTTTTGGTTAGAGAATTTATTTAGAATTTAGTGCTTAGGATTTTAAAAAAACAGGCCATATGGTACGACCTGCTTAAGGATAGTTCCAATGAGCATGCGCGGCGACTAGGTGCCTGATTACTCGGGCAGGGGAGGGCTCACGAGCGCCCAAAACCGCTGCCGATCAAACAGAAAACTTGAATGCTGAAGGATGGACGCGATTGCTGCCGCGGTCATAAGCCAAATCGCGTCAGTAACGTACGACTGAGAGACCATAGTAAAGGCGCCGTTAGCGCGGCAGATCAGAAACATGGCAAGCGACAATGAGATGACGGTCTTCAACGTGCCAATGTATTGAGCCGTTGCCACGAATCGATGCTTGATCGCCAGAATCTGCATCGTGGTGTCGTACAGGGCGCCGCCAATCAAGATGGCGACGAAGCCCGAGGTGATCTGATGAAACTGGATGAGTGGCAAGTACACCAAGAGTAGTAGCTTACCGGCGACAAGCGTCAGTAACCGCTGCCGATCGAACGAAAAGTTTGAGTACTCGACGATAGACCAGACCGTCACTCCTGTCAGGGCTAAAATTGCACCGGTAACAAACGGCTGCGAAATAATTGCGGCAAGGTAAATCACCCATCCGATCACCCAACCCAGCCAGCCGCGTATGACCAACAGGTACACCACGAGCAACAGGTCGCCAGCGACGAGTGCTGGTAATCGCCGCCGGTCGAACCGAAAGTTCGAGTACCCGATGACGGACCAGATGGTAACTGCGGTCAAGGCCAAAACTGTGGCGATAATGACCGGCTGCGAAATAGCTGCGAGGTAAATCACCCATTCGATCACCCAACCCGTCCGGCCCTGTGTGGCCATCTGCCAGCTAACATCACGACTGACTTCAGCCCGACAAATCAAGACCGCGGCCAGTGGCAATGAGATGGCAGTTTTGAGCTTGCCGGTAAACTTGGCGGCCATTACCTGACCCTGCTCCATGGCCAGGATTCGCAAGGTAGTGGCGTAAATATCCCGGCCGATCAGGATAGCGACAAAGCCCCAGGCTATCTGATTGACTTCAACCAAGGGCAGGTACACCAAAACCAACAGTTTGTCAGCCAACGGGTCGATGATTTTACCCAGGTTAGTAACCCGGCCCCAACGGCTGCGCGCAAGACGGCCGTCCAATAAATCGGTGAGGGCCAACAGGCCATAGACTAAGAGCGCGATCTGCTGCTCCCAATGCGTCTTGAACGGCATCCAGATAAAGATGAGGACAACACCAAACAGACGAACCAGCGTAATGAGATTAGCGCCGTGTTTTTGCAAGGTACAATCCCTCCTTTCGAACCATTTTGCTCACCCAGTGTACCCCAACATCAGATAAGGTGTCAACCATATGTCCAATAATATAAAATGTAAAAATCAAAATGAAAAATGCCAACCCAAAATGTTAAAATTAAAAAATTATCCCGCGAAGCAGAATACCAAAATTTTGATTTTTGCATTTTGATTTTTGATTTAATTTACAGCCCTATTACAGCATATGCGAATCGGCATTGACGCCCGCATGTACGGCGCGGCGAGCACCACCGGCATTGGCTTTTACCTCCAGCAGCTCATCGAG
>MHIL01000038.1:20038-24896 GCA_001817495.1 Candidatus Buchananbacteria bacterium RIFCSPHIGHO2_02_FULL_56_16 | reverse complement strand
AGCGGGCTCGCCTCGCTATCGCTTCGGCGTAGCGGGCTCGCCTCGCTATCGCTTCGGCGTAGCGGGCTCGCCTCGCTATCGCTTCGGCGTAGCGGGTCAGTTATGGTCTGCTTTTTAACCGGCGAACCACAGCTGGGGCAGCGGCGGGGCATGACGAACGGCTTTTCACGGCCGGTCCGCAGCTTTGGCAGGACCGAAACCACCTCGGGGATGATGTCGCCGGCCTTGCGGACCACGACGGTGTCGCCAATTTTAACGCCCAGCCGCCTGATCTGATCCTCATTGTGCAGTGTCGCCCGCTTGACGGTCGTGCCGGCGAGCGCGACCGGCCGCAGGTGCGCGACCGGCGTCAGCGTGCCGAGCCGGCCGACCTGGACCTGGATGTCGGTAATGACCGTGGTAACCTCTTGGGCCGGAAACTTGAACGCGATCGCCCAGCGCGGCGCCTTGCCGACGTAGCCGAGCAGCTGCTGGTAGCGCCGGTCGTTAACCTTGATAACAACGCCGTCAATCCAGTACGGCTCTGCGGTCCGCCGCCGCTGCCAGGTCTGCCAAAAACTGACCACCTCGTCGGTAGTCCGGCACCGCTGGTAGTGGTCGTTCACCTTAAAGCCCAGCGCCTTAAGAGCCTTGAGTTCTTCAACCTGCGTCAGAGGCGCGTTCGTACCGCCACCCGACCAGTCGTAGATGAAACAGTCGAGCTTGCGCGCCGCGACGATTGCCGGATCGAGCTGGCGGATGGTACCGGCGGCGGCGTTACGCGGGTTGGCAAATGCCGGCTGACCTGCCGTGGCTCGTTCTTGGTTGATCGCCTCAAGCTGGGCTTCGCTCAACCACACCTCCCCCTCGACAATGACGTCGAGGGGTTGGCGCAAACGCAACGGCACGCTCTGGATGGTCCTGATGTTCTGGGTCACGTCTTCGCCGACCACGCCGTCGCCGCGGGTGGCGGCAAGCTCAAGCAAACCCTTGCGGTAGGTGAGCACGATGTGCAGACCGTCAATCTTAAGCTCGCAGCTGTAGGCAAGCTTCGGCCGGTGTCCCAGCTCTTTGGTAAGCAAGCGCTCAACGCGCTCCTGCCACTCGGTAAACTCTGGAACATTGAAGGCGTCATTGAATGACCACTGGCGAACCTCGTGCCTGACCTTCTTGAACGTGTCCATCGCCCGGCCGCCAATCCGGCCCAGCGGCGAATCGGGCCGGCGCAGCGCCGGGAACTGACGCTCCAGCTCTTTGAGCTCGCGGCTGAGCGAATCGTACACCTCGTCGCTGACCGTCGGGTCGTTCTCCACGTGGTAACGGTAGCGCAGCTCATCAATTTGGGTGATGAGCTGGTTGATTCTTTTTTTTGCCTCAGCTTGGTTCATGGCTGATGGTTAGCTTTTTAGCTTGTAGCTTATTAACTTTTTAGAGTTTAAGGAGCGCTGACTGATCTAAAAAGCTAAGAAGCTAAAAAGCTACAAGCTAATTCTATTCACTTAATAATTTCCGTATCAGAAAACAGGACAAAATCATACAACCCCGAGATCGGCGGCCGAACCGGCGTCCGAACCTTAACGGTTTGAAACGACTGGCCAAAGTCCGCCGTTACCGTAATGAGCAGCCGGCTGGGGATGTCAACCCGATTATCTTCACTCGCCGGCGAATCGCTATGGAGGCTGATGGTGAACAGGCCGGCTGGCTGGGTCAAGGGATTCGAGAGCCGCAGAATGTAGAGACAGCTCGCGTTCAGATCAGCACCCGCCAAGCCGGACACTGCCGCCGCGGCCAGTCCGAGCTGATCGTTGCGCACACCGGTGATGAAGCCGTTGGCGACGATCGGCTCGCCGAGCGGGCAGTTGGGGTTCAACGTGGCACTGATTAACCAGGTGAGGTTGGTCAGCTGGCCGTAGAGCGTAAAACCAGACGCGAGGTCGGCGCTCGTTACCTGGACCACCTCAAGGGACGGCACGAGGCCCTGGGCTACGGTCGGCTGGTAAGGATGAAACAGATCAATCTGAAACGACTCACCCGGCTGGAGGCGCTTGACCACCGACTGCTCTGACAGCGCCGACACCAGCCAGTCGCTGGGCATGCCCGCCGCCAATCCACCCGGTCCGGAGGTAACGCAGGCCAGGCTGTTAGCACTGTCGCAGTAGCCCCGGACGTTGCAGCTGGCGCTGGGGATGGCGATGCTACAGTTATGGATCGCCGAACGCCGCCGGACCTGGTACAAGGCGCGCTCGACGCCGCTCTCGGCCAGGTAGTAGGCTTGCATGGACTGGTCCACCAGGCGCGATTGCTGAATGCTGCGAATAATCAAGTTACCGAACACCGCGGTCGCGGTCAGCGCGGCGGTGATAATCAAGAGCGCCAGGATCAGCACGATGCCGGATTGTTCGCTTGTGCGGGGCATATCGGCAGTAAAATTTCAAATGAGAAGCTTTTAGCCGTTAGCTTATAGCTTTTAGGGCTAGCAACTTCTAAAAGCTAACCGCTATAAGCTAAAAGCTAACGGATTTAGGATTTCTTATTGCCGCTCGGAATTGCCGTCTACCGTTCATAGACCCGGCTTGAGACGGTCGTTTGCAAAAAGACCATTTTACGATCCTCCGGTTTACCTTCCTTGGCTTGAAAATCTAGCACCATCGTCACGCGCGGCTGAGCGTTCGGCGGCAAGCAGACGCCGGCCTGCAGATCACAGTGCCCGCTCGCGCAGCTGCTGTCGTCACTGCAGACGCAAAAGCCGCTGTAGCCGGTTTGGCTGTCGTTGAGGTTACAGCTCACGCTCGGCAGGCACCCGATGGGAACGAGCGCCTGGTTGCACCGTTCTTCCTGAAACGGATTGGTCGCTGGTTCGAGGTAAAAGTCGAGGTTGATCACCTCGAGGTCGGCCGCGCTGGTCAGCGCGTACTGGATGCCGCCAACGTCAACGACCAGCTGGCTGTTCTGGAGCTTGTAGACGATCAAGTTGCCGTCGGGATCGATGAGCGCCAGCTCGCTCTCCGAGCCATTAATGCCCAGATCGGCGTCGCCGTCGTAGGCGTAGGCGTAGTCGATCTCGGAGATGCGTACCTGACGGCTGATCGTCTCCATCACGAACCGGGCGCTCTGGAGCGTCTCCTGGCGGGCCGCGGTCTGCCGTTGCGACTTGAGCGCCAGGAGGTAGATGTTAACCAGGACGATGATTAAAACCACGAAGAGCCCCATTGCCACCAAAATTTCCAGCAGGGTGAACCCCGCATTTTTTGGCAAAAGGTGCGGGGTGAACCCGCGCGGTGATGAGCGGCTACTTCTTCCAGGCATAGATCAGGCTGGCGAGCGTGATGCTGTGGTCCCGGCCCCGCTCGACCCAGTTAACCTTTGATTCAATCTTGATTCCAACCTTGATACCGCTGGTGCAGCTGATACCGGCGGCGACGGACTCGGCGCCGATGTTCACGCCGGACGTCTCGCGGCAGACGTTGCGCAGGGTCAGCAGGCGCCGGTAGATGGTGGGCTGACCCGAGCCGCTGTGGCTGTAGACGCCGCCGGCCAGGTAGATGATCGTCGGCTGGTTGAAGGCAAAATCGAGCGTCCAGGTGTTCGTGTTTTTGTCAAAATTCGGAATGGCCGTACCGTCGCCAACCAGCCCAGTGTCCCAAGCCTGGCCGGCCAGCCAATTGGTGTCACGGGCGTTGCGAACCACTTCGATGCCTTCCCGCGCCAGGTTGTTGGCTACCAGCTGCAGCTCACTGGCCGACTGGCCGGCGGAGTTTGCAATCGCCAAACCCAAAACCGCGCTCACGGCGATCAGCAAGAGGCCGATCGCGAAAATCGCTTCAAGGAGACTCTGGCCTCGGTTGTTCAAAAAAAGCCTCATGGCAGTAAACCGCTGGTGATGAGCCCAGTCTGGAGCGAGACGAGGATGTAGCCAGCCTGACCGCTGGCTTGGTTTTCCAGCTTCAACCCGAGGTGGGTGGCGTCCGGGTCAGGCTCACGCTCACCGGCAAAGTACGCGGCGGTTTCACCCTGGTTGAACACGACGCTCGCGCTGCTGCCCGGCACCGCTACCCACCCGAAACCGAATGGCGCCGGCGGGCTGGCAGCCTCGGTAAAGTAGACGCCGACGATTTTATTGCCCGAGAGTATCGTCCGGCTGCCGTTTGCGATGGTCGGACCGGTACCGTCAACCGGCGCCGTATCGCCAAACACCGTGTAGCGGGAAACGGCCTGGCCGGAGTCGTCCTGAAACAGCGCGCCGTAGCCGCCGGCGGGGTACGTCAGGTCGGTTGGACTAAACAGCCGGCCGGCGAACCCGAGAGTTTGGACCTCAACGAGGCCCCCGGCGACCTGCTGCAGCGCGAACGGTAAGTTGTTGCGGTTGGTCTGGCGGAAGTTCGCCAGCACGAAGGTGGCGACGATGGCGATGATGCCGGCCGCTACCAGCATGTCGATGAGGGTGAACCCCTCACTTTTTGGAAAAAGGTGCGGGGTGAAGCCTTGTTGGCGAACAAATCTCTTCATGGATATTACACCTTACGTAACTTAGGCAATAACCAATCACCAAATTCCAATGACCAAACAATTACCAATATCCAATTTTCAATAACCAAACGAAAAACCAAAATTGGTGATTGGGATTTGGTACTTAAACATTGTTTGTGTCGTTGGTGCTTGGTCATTGGTAATGAGCAACGGAGCCGCTTAGGCGATGAACTGAAGGTACCAAGAGAGCAGCGGCGGACCGCAGAGAAACGTGATGAACGTCGCCGCGGTCAGAAAGGTGCCGAACGGCATTGGCGAGGCCAGCTGCTTACGGCCGCTCACCAGTAGCGGAAGGGCGGCCGCTGCCCCAACGACGTAGGCCAAGAGCCCGGCGACCAGCAGCTGCTGGAGG
>MHIL01000038.1:0-19998 GCA_001817495.1 Candidatus Buchananbacteria bacterium RIFCSPHIGHO2_02_FULL_56_16 | reverse complement strand
CGCCGCTGATCCAGCGGCCGCGAGAAACCAGAAACTGGGCTGCAAAAAATCCGCCGCCAATTACCGCGCCGAGCAGCAGGTCGCTCCAGGTAAACCCCCGCAGGAGGTTGCCGACCACCGCGACGGCCATCGCCGGCACGGTCACGACGTCGAGGATCAGCGAGTGCCGCCAGTCGTAGACAAAGATGATGATCAGAAAGCAGCTGAAAACGGCGAGGATAAACGCGTCGAGCGTCAGACCAAACCGCCAGAAGAGGAGGGCAAAAACGGCGCCGGTAGCGAGCTCGACCAGCGGGTACTGCCAGGCGATCGGCGCCCGGCAGCGCCGGCAGCGCCGGCCCAGCAGCACAAAACTCACCAGCGGGATATTGTCGTACCAGGCAATCGTCTGCCGACAGCGCGGACAGCGCGACCGCGACCCGAGCGGTGATTCACCGGTCGCCAGCCGGACGATAACCACGTTCAGAAAGCTGCCGACCATCAGGCCGAAAACAAAAATAACCGGACTAAGCATACGGTTATTTTACCTTACTTACGCTCAATCAAGCAAACGGCTAGGGGCCGGCTACGGTGGCGGGGGTTTGATGGAAAACCACTGGGCGCGGTACTGGAGGTGGCGCCAGTACTCATGGTTGAAGGGCGCGTTATCAAGGTTAAAAGCTTTAATGAGGTAGTCCTGCGACCGGTTAAACTGGCCGCGCGTCAGGTACAGCGCCGCCTGGTTGTAGTAGTAGTGAGCGACGAGACCGGCAATCGAGTACTGCTCGGTGAGCCGCTCATTGTCCAAATTACGAATTGACGGCAGGTACACTGGCTCCCAGGCTTGCGCCGCCGCGTCAAGGCCTGGGTAGACCCGGTGGGCCATGCCGTTGGACAGGCTGTACTGCTGCAGCGAGCTGGTAGTCGTCGGCACGGCAAAATTGTTGTAGAGTGGCCGGTCGGTAGCGGTATCCAGCAGGTTGAAGAGGTCGAAACGCCGCTGCTCAAAGCTTAATTTTTCAAACTCACCGGACACGGTCAGGTTAGCGTCGTTTTTAAAAAAATCGAGCTCATTGACAATGGTAACGTCCGGCCGGATGCCTTCAACCAGCTTGAGGTAGAGGTAATCAAAAATCTCGGTGTCGCCGTTCAGGCTGCCGTCGTAGCTGAAGAGCAGCACGCTATTGGGCTCCAGGCTCTCGAGCACGCCCCGGCTGTAATCGTAGCTCAACCAAAAGTCGCTCAGATCATTCGATTGATAGTTGGCGACCAAAAAACTCATCGGCAGCGAGAGGACGAAAATAAAAAAGGCGGTCTGACTCACCCGCCACAGCTGCCCGGCGCGCTGGCCACAAAAGGCACGCAGCCAGTCATAAAGGTACGACAGAATCATCCCGAGCCACACCACCACCACCAGGAAACTCGGCAGGTAGTAGACGCGGTAGGTGTAGCCGATGCCGGATGACCAGCCCAGGCCGCGCAGAAAAATGATGCCCACGCTATTGAGGAGGAATATGCCGACGGTCAACACGCCAACGTCCGGCCGCTTCTTGAAAAGGTACGCCAGCCCGCCGGCGGCCAAGAACAGCGTCGGCAGAAAAAACTGCTCATAGATCAAGAGAAAAAAATGGAGCACCAGCCCGACCTTACTAAACAGCGCCTGATCGGGTCGGAAGTCGTTGTAGGTTCGGCGTGTTACGTGCGCCAGGAAGCGGCCGAGGCTGCTGGGATCGCCAGAATTGAGCAACGGATGCTGCAATGCCCGTAGCGGCAAATAGAGATACGGGGCCAAGCCTAACACAAAGAGCCCGAGCAGCTTAATTAAAAGTTTAAAATTACGCCATACGGTACGGTCAATGAGCAGTATGTAGAACCCAAACGCCGGCGCGATCAGCACCATCATAGTATGGTTGGTCAAGCTCAAACCGTAGAGAAACGAAAACCACAGCAAGTATGATTCCCGCCGGCGGACTGACCATTCAATCAATAAAAACAACAGAAACGCAACGAAAAAAGTGTTAAGCGTATAGACTTCCGCGATAATGCTCTGTGACCAGAAAATCGGCGAGAATGCCAGCAGTAGCCCACCACTCAACGCGACCACTCGGTTGCGGCTCAACCGGCTGATGATCGCTGACAGCAGCGCGGCAGTTAGTGCCCCAAAAACCGCCGAGAGCAGGTTGACCCGCCAAGCAACCGTGCCTATGGGTACAACAATAGTAAAGAGCTTTCCCAAGAGTATATAAAGCGGAAAGCCCGGGGGGTGAGGGATGCCCAGGACATAAACGGCCGTGATGAATTCACCACTGTCTTCTATCGTGACCGTCGGCGCGAGGGTGAAAAGGTAGACGGACATGGTCACCGTAAAAACCAGGCTGGCGAGCAGAAAATCTCGGCTGGGTTTTCGGGGTGGCATACGTTAGCTGCCGCGCTTAAAAATGATAAACCGCCACATATTTTGCAGAATGCTCGTCTCCCGGACGTTCTGGAACCCGGCCTGGAGCAAGAGGTTGTAGCTGCCCGGCTGCTGAAAATCCTGGACGTGGGCGCCGTCCCAGACGTGGCCGCGCAGTTTGGTCCAAAAAAACCAGATGATCTTAAACAGCCACGTTTCGTTGGGCACGCCGATAATGAGGTAGCCGCCGGGCTCGAGCACCCGCCGAATTTCCGCCAGGGTCGCGGGCAGGTTGGGGACGTGCTCGAGCACGTCGAAGGCGGTGGCAACCTGAAAGGAGCCGTCGCCGAACGGGAGGCCCCGGGAAAAATCAACGCACCGAAAATCAATGGCCGGAAAACGCGACCGGGCGTAGGCGATGGCCTGGCTCGAGAGGTCAACGCCGCTGGCCGGCGTCCCCGTCGCGGCGGCCAGGATGCTGGTCAGGTCGCCGCTATGGCAGCCGAGGTCCAGCACCGGACCGGCGATCCGCAGCCGGATGAGCTCACAAGTGATGAGCTTGAAGCGGCCGTGATGCCAGATCCGCTGGAGTACATTTTTTTTAATCCCCCGCTGGTAGTAGTCACTCGGGACGGCCCGGTGGATGCGGTCAAGCTCTGATTTAGTGATCATGTCGCTTTATCTTTCCTTAAGACCAGTTTTATTATTTTCAAGGTTACTCAAAGCGATTTGCCTTAGTTCTAGGGTTATGAGTAAAACTATGCCGCAGGCGATGCTGTAGTAATAGTTTGCAAGGCCCTGGCGCATTAAAAACAGAGTAAATAGCACAATCAGGCTCGCTTGAATAGTACCTAAGATGCCGCGCGGGGCCCTAAGAAGTAGAAATATCAGCACAGCAAGAATGATTGGAACGGTAATAAAAAGTGGAATATCGGTATAGAAAAATATTTTGGTCAAACTATTAAAGCTCAAAGAAGCGAGTGGCGCTTGATAAGTTAAATGATACACGATAGTATCATTAATAAAATCTTTAAATCCCCAGACAGCAAAGGGTACGCTAATGAGGCTGAAAATACCAATGGCCAATAAAAATTTCTTGACCGAGATACCTTTAAATCTCAGCAAAAATATTAAAAAGATCAGTGAAAATTGATTAATCGCCAAAAAAATTCCAAAAAGCGAATACGGAAGAAAACGGTAACCACCGATCAGTAAGTACACAAATAAATAGAGCAAAAAAATACTTAAAGGGTCTATCCATGACTGTTCGACGATAAAAATTGAAAGTGGTAAATAGAGAACTAATAGCGTCACCAGTTGAGGAATAGTGTCTCGACGGCTGAAGGGTTGACGCAAAAGTAAATAAACAATGACCGCCATACCGAGCTGCGCCAATAGAAGAGTGAAGCGGACGTCACCAAAAATAAGCTGAAAAAAGGCAGTTATTAAAATAGTAGCCGGCAGATAAGGGTATGTATCATTTTTGCAATCCGAATATCCAAAAATCGCTTGACAGCTCTCTGGCGAGTAGGAATGAGAGAATTCTTGCCCATAGGGATTTTTACCGCTAATTAAATCGTAGGCTCCTTCTTTTAAAGACCAGTACGCGTCACCGGCCGGCGTCGGTGAATAAAAAATTACGGCCAGTCGCAAGATAACGGCTAAAACAACCAGATACGTAAATTTATGCTTAGCTAAGTGCAACATGAGGGCACTAAAAAAATTATCGCCTTTCAATTTAAAACTAATAAAATACAATAAAAATAAACTTATGGCCACAAACTTGAGTAGTATGATATTAGCGGAAGCTTGAATTGACTGTAAGTAAATGCCATTGTCAAAAAAATAAAACAGAACGAAGCTGACTAGATTAACCAGCAGCAACATTTCAAGGGGATTTTGGAAAACCGAAGCGTATAAAATTGATTTTTTAAACAGTGACATCATGAGTAGTAACCAGCTGAAAAATAACAACCAAAGCTGAACTTGGTGGAGTAACAAACCATTGCTGGCAGCGTAGGCTAATAAAATTAAAAAGTGGGCCAAAACTAAATAAATCAGCCGGCTAGTTTGATTGGACAATCTGGTCAGGTCCATACAATTAAGCTAAAAATTTCTCTTTAACTTAGCCAAAATTATGAGGTAAAAAATGATGTACGTGAGGACGCCAAGCAGCGTTATTGAGGTCAGCCAAGCGCCCACAAAATAGGGTAACGGCTTGAATTCAAACGTAACTCGATGGCTGCCCGCGGGTACCTGGACGGCGCTAAAAGCATAATTAGCGGCTAAAATTTTAGTTCGCTGATTGTCTACGTGAGCTTGCCAGCCGGGTATGTCAGCTTGACTTAAAAAAAGGTAGCCGTCATCGGAAAAGTTTACCTCTAGGGATAGCTTGGCTGCCTTTTCCTCTATCATTTCTACTATCGCCTCTGGTGAGCCATTAATAATCAAATCTGATGGTTGGTCAAGAACTATTTGGCTGGCGGGATCAAAGTCATTGCTAAAAATTTTGGCTAAGACGGCTTGATTGCCGGCTTCTGATTTCACTTGGAACACACCGAAAGCGCGGGGTAAATACCACGGATTGCGATAAATTTTTAGACTGGGCAGAAAATCAGCCTTGATTTCTTTAACCAACTCGAGCCGGTCATTTACCAAAGACACGAATGATAAAAGGTATTTAACGTTTTGTAAGCCCAAAATTTTTAACGTTTGGTCTGGTGCTTTGAGCACTAAACTATCAGCTTCGTCTGAAATAAACCCCTGGGTCAATAAAATCTGACTAAATTGCTGGGTCTCCTGATCAAGTAAACCACCCTCCAGGGAGGCCCTGTCTTGAGCCGAGCTTATCCCCCAGAAAACATTAGCATTAGGGGCTAATAGTTCCCGATGAGCGATTTGAAGCGACAAATTATTTTGCCAGCCTCCGGCCAGATAATTAACTGCGTGCCAGGCTTGAGGCCACGCAACACTGCAAATCCTAAAATCGTCTTGATCTTGATTTAAAAAACTGACACTTTGTGGTTCAGCCAAGTATGCCTCACTATCAAGAACCCCCCAATATGCAACGCTAATAAAAAATAAATCGATCACCGTAATTAAAATTACCAAGACCGGAATTAAGACGTTGCCCAGTAGTGTTGCTCTTCTAAAATATTTGGTCTGCTGCAACAAATTTTTTATTTTTTGCCAACAGAAATCAAAACCAAATCCCGCCAAGGTCGCCAAAGCTAATAGAGCTACCAACATGAACCTCATGTGAAACCGAAATAAAGTCAGGCCGGGTACGGCGTGCCAAAAGATGATAAATAATGGGCTAAAGTCGCCAAAACTGAAAAGAAAGGCGATAAGAATTAAAACGGTTAAAATTTTAACCATTGCTCGTTTTGGGGTGAGGAAAAAAATCGCTATGAATGCGAACAGCAATGGCAGTAAGCCGAAATAATTATTATTTTCCCAAAAAACACCAAAACGACTTAGGTCCTTTGGATAGGTGTCTTGGGCAGGATTACCCAGGGCAAAAGGCGAGACGAAAGTTAAAAGGCTGGATGCGGGGTAAGGAAAACCAATCACCTGACTATACGTGGTACTCAGGCTTCGGCCGGATAAAGTGGAATAAAAAAAGGTGGGTAATAGCTGAACCGCCACCAGTCCCAGAGTGACAACGCCGATTATCAGCCAAGGTCCGATCATTTTAATCGCTGGTTTTTTAAACTCGTCGGGGTGTTGGAAAAAAATTTTTAGACCAAAATAAATCAAACTGGCAATAACTGCGACGTAAAAAATTGGGGGGGAACCAGCGTAAAACTGAACGGCAAAAATCAGGCTTAAAGCAATCACCACCAATGATTTCCGGCGAAAGGTAAAATATTTTTCGATTAAATAATATTGCAACGGCAGCCAAACCGCGGCATTGATATAATTAAGATGCTTAATCCGAAAAACAAAAAAGCCGCTAAAGCCAAAAGCAACCGCAGCTAGAAGTGAACCGGGAAGACTTATTTTTAAACTTCGGCAGTACCAGTAACAAAAGAGGCTGCCCAAAAAAAAATTTACCATTAAACTGATGTTCACTCCTGTGGCAAAGGACAACCAGGTAAAAATTAAAAAATTAAACGGGTAAAAAATACCAGCCTGACCTTCAGCTAAAAGGGGGAAGCCGTTAGCTATCAGATTGGTCCAAAGCGGGACTGTACCCTGACGAAACGATTGAGCCACTAAAAACCGAAACGGTAAATTAAGTTCGATTAAATCGCTGCCGGTGAAATCACCGACATAAGGAATATTCCGGCTATCCAAGTAAGGGGAAAAAAAGACCAGCACAATACCGGCTAGAATGATGGGAGGTAATATTTTCGACCAGCGTGCTACCATAAAATAATTATACCATCCTTTAATTCAAGCGTAAAAGGAAAATATATGGATAACAAAATCCCCATCGCTGGGGATTTTGCATAGTTCCGGAGCTATTGCGTCTCTTAGTTAATACCGTCTTGAGTTGCCGTGTGCACGGTTCCAGCCAAGCCCCCTGTTTGCCCTTCCAGTTTAAAGGTAATTGAGTAGGAAGCACTCGCGCCGGTGTAGACATAATCCGCACCCATTGGTGTTGGGTTACTCGGTACTAATCCCATGTACGGTGAGCCGCAGGCGGTACCGACGACTCCGAACCCGCCCGTTCCTAGACAAGCGAAGTTCGTGCTTCCCAGCGTTCCAGTCTGAACCGGATACTGGGTCTTGTCATTAAAATACAGCTCAAGGCCGGTCTGGATTTGCTTAACGTCAGCGATGCGCTTGGCGTCGCGGGCTTTCAGCCGGGCCGAGTTCAATGCCACGACTGCCAGCGTTGAGAGCAAACCAATAATGGCAATCACGACCAACAGTTCGATAAGCGTAAACCCTCGTTGTTTTCTCATTCTTGTTACACCTCCCTTCTGTTTGATTCGCGATTTTAGACCAAAATGACGCGAATGGTTAAATCTTTAACCTTAATTTACTTACTGCTTACTTCACTTTACTTCACTATTGCTTTATTTGCTTTATTGCTTTATTTCTTTTTTCTTTTCTAAACTCAAAAGTTATCAACAGCAGTACTTCTCTAGTATACCACAAAAAACGAAACGATGCCCAGCAAAACCAGTGCTACAGGCCGGTGGCGAGATTGTAAATCGGTAAAATAATCGCCGACACGAGCAAGCCGACGCCGATGCCAATCGTTACCATCACGACCGGCTCAATCAGCGTCACCAGGTTCGAGATCATGTTGTCGGCTTCCCGGGTATAAAAATTGGCCAGCTTATCCAAAATTTCATCGAGCCGGCCGGTTCGTTCACCCAGCTGCATCATCTGAGAAACCATCGCCGGTACCTCCTTGCTCTTGGTGAATTCAGAGGCAATTGAGTGGCCGCTCTCGACCGCCCGGCGGGTTTCGTTGATGAGCTTTTGGTACAAAACGTTGTTGGTCACCTCGGAAACCACCTCGAGGCTGCGCGACAGCGAAACGCCGCCGGAGAGCAGCGTGTGGAGACTGCGGGTGAACCGGACGAGCAGCAGCTTTTGCGAGAGGCTGCCGAAAATCGGAAGTCGCAGCTTCACCGTGTCCCAGTAGTACCGGCCGCGGGTCGTCTTGTTGATCACCAGGTAAAACGCGACGCCCGCGCCGATGATGACGAGCAGGAGCAGCCACCAAAATCTTGCCAAAAATCCGCTGGTACCAATCAAAACCTTAGTTGAGAGCGGCAGCTCGACACCGGATTCCCGCAGGATGCCGGTGAGCTGCGGCACGACCATGACCATCATCAGCGTGCCGACGACGACAAGGCCGACCAAGATGAACGCCGGATAAATCATCGCCCCGCGGATCTTGCTCGTCAAGTCGTAATCTTTTTCCTGCTGGTTGGCCAGGTAGAGCAGGATTTCGTCAAGCTTGCCCGATGCCTCGCCCGACTTAATCAGGCTGACGAAAAATTTTGAAAAAACGGCGTGGTGGCGAGCCAGCGCCGCCGACAGTTTGGCGCCGCCCTCGACGTCGTCAGCCACCTCGGAAATCATCATCTTGAACGTCGGGTTCGTGGTCTGGGCGATCAGGATGCGCAGACCCTGAACCAGCGGGATGTTCGCCGAGATGGTGACCGAGAGCTGACGGGAAAAAATTACGAGGTCTTTGGTTTTGACCCGGTTGAAAATTTTGAGCGAGTACCGCAGGATGTTGGGGTGCTCTTCCTGCAGGCTGACAATCGTCAGGCCCTGGTCGCGCAGGATGCCGGCCGCCACCGACTGGGCGGCCGCCTGGACGACGCCCTCAACCGTCTCATTGCGTTTGTTTTCGGCTTTGTATCGAAAGTAAGGCATGACGTTACCGCTTAACCGCCGCGCGGAGCGCGATCGGATCGGTCGCGTACTCAATCGCCCGGTCAATCAGCACCACGTTTGATTTCACCAGGCTGCCCAGCGACTGGTCGATCGTCGACATCCCCTCTTCCCGGGAGCTCTGCAGGATGGTCATAAGCTGCCTGGTCCGGCCGCCGGCAATCAGGGTACGGATCGCGTCGTTGGCGATGAGTACTTCGGCCGCGACGACCACGCCGCCGCCGATGCGCGGTACCAGCCGCTGGCAAACGATCGCGGAGAGCGTTTTCGAGAGCAGCAGCTGCGCCCGATCACGCTCGTCCCGGCTGAACGCGGCCAGCAGCTCCTCGATGGTCTGGACCGCGGTCGTCGTGTCCATCTGCAAAAACGCCAGCCGGCCGGCGCCGGCGAACTGGACTACCGCCGGTACCACCCCTGGCTCCCGGTTAACGTCAATCATCAGCACGTCAACGTCGGCCTCCTGCAGGTGCTGAAGCGCTTCGGCAAACGAGTTGGCGTCGCGGCCGATTTCCCGCTGCTCAACCAGGCTCTTTTGGTTAGAAAAAATGTACTCGATCGGCTGCTCGATGGTCACGATGGTCTCTGACCGGCTCTTATTAATCTCCTCAAGCAGCGCCGCGACCGTCGTCGTCCGTCCCGAACCGTAGGGTCCGGCGATCACCACCAGGCCGTTCATCTTTTTGGTAAGCTCGCTCACCACCGGCGGCAAACCTAAACTGCCCAGCGGCGGAATCCGGGCCGGGATAAGCTTCAGCGTCGCGGCCAGTGAACCCTTCTGGTGAAAAATCGTCACCTTAAAACGAAACTTGCCGTTCAAATCTCGCAGGCAGGTAATCTCTTTCTCGGCCGCGAGCTCGCGGCGCTGCTCGTCGGTCAAGAGCTTGCCCGCGAACGCCTCCATAAACTCGGCGCTCACGGCCGGCTCCTCCTTAAGCTCAACCAGCGCGTCGTCAATGCGCAAAACCGGATAGACGCCAACCGTCAGGTGGACGTACGAAGCCTTGCGCTTGGCGGCGGCCGTAAGAATGTCGCTGATGGTTTTTTCAATTGCCACGGGAGGCATACCGTTATGCAGACGTACCGATCACCTGCTTAATTTTTTTAATGACCTCCGAAGGCATGAAGTGGGCTTTAATCAGGTAGTCATTGGCGCCCAGCGACAAGCCCCGGCTGACCTCATCCTTCTGGCTCAAGTTCGTCAGTAAGATGACGGGCATCTCCTTGGTTTTTTTGCCGAGCTTAAGCTGCCGGAGAACCTCAAAGCCGTCCATCTTCGGCAAGACGATATCGAGCAGGACCAAATCGGGCTCTTGCTCCTTCGCCAGCCGTAAACCCTTCTCACCATCGGTAGCCAAACTCACCTCAAACCCCTCCAGATTGAGCTTGGTGGCGTAGAGTTCGGCCAAAAATTCGTCGTCCTCCACCAGCAGGATACGCTTTTTTGCAGCCATAGAGTTGTATTAGGAATTAGGAGTTAGGAATTAGCTTGTAGCTTCTTAGCTTCTTAGCTTTTTAGCTTCTTAGGCGCCGGCCTTGGCCATTTTCTAAAAAGCTAAGAAGCTAAGAAGCTAAAACTGCTAAAGTTGCGAAACTCGAATCACCTCGTCGAGCGTCGTCTGACCCTGGAGCGCCTTAATCAAACAATCCTGGGTGAGGGTAATGAAATCCTGCTTTTTTAGCTCCTCCTTGATTCGATCCAGATCCTTACCCTGGCTGATGATGTCACTGATTTCGGGGGTGATGTTGATAATCTCCGCCGCCGCAAGCCGATCGCGGTAGCCCAGGTTGCCGCAGCGAGCGCAGCCAGCCCCCCGCCAAAACACCGGCTTGCCGCTCACTCCTAACCCCTCGAGGTACTTGGCGGGGATGCCCACCATCTGGTCTCTCACCCGTTTGAGCAGCGCGTCGTTGACGTGGTCGTCTTCTTGCTTGCAGTCAGGGCAAATCTTACGCGCCAGCCGCTGGGCGATCGTCATGTTGATCACCGAGGCGAGCAGGAACGGCTCGGCTCCCATATCGAGCAGCCGGGGTATCGAGCCCAGCGCGCTGTTGGTGTGCAAGGTCGTGAGCACCTTGTGGCCGGTCAGGCTGGCGTGGATGACCAGGTCGGTGGTCTCTTTGTCCCGAATCTCACCGAGCATGATGATGTTTGGGTCCTGCCGGAGCATCGAGCGCAGCCCGGAAGCGAAGGTGTAGCCGACCTCCGGCCGAATCTGGGACTGGTTGATGCCCGAGACGTAGTACTCGATTGGGTCCTCGAGCGTGACGATGTTGACGTCCTCGACGTTGAGCATGTTCAGCACGACGTACAGCGTCGTGGTTTTGCCCGAACCGGTCGGACCGGTCACCAGCAGCAGCCCGTGCGGCTTCTTGATGTTTCTGTCAACTAAGGCGATGTGGGTCGGGTTGAAGCCGAGGTTTTCAAGGGTGGGAACCTTGTCGCTCGAGTGCAGGATGCGCAGCACCACCTTCTCTCCCTCGAAGAGCGGCAGGGTCGAGACGCGGAAGTCGAAATCCTTTTCCTCAATCGTCAGCCGGAAACGGCCGTCCTGGGGGATGCGCGACTCATCGAGCCGCAGGTTCGCCAGCACCTTGATGCGGGCGATGATGGCGGAGTGGATGTACTTGGGCAGGACCAGCGAGGTTCGGAGGATGCCGTCAATCCGGTAGCGGACCCGCGTCTCTTTGATCGACGGCTCGATGTGAATGTCGGAAGCGCCGCCGTCGATGGCGTGCCGGATGATCACTAAAACCACCTTGGAAACCGGCGCGCTCCTGACGACCTCCTCCATCTTGCCCCGATCGATCGCGCCCTCGCGCATATCCAGGAGCGGCCCCTCGCGGATATTCTCGAGCGCCGCCTGGACCTCCTCGCCGAACTGCTGGTAGCGGCGCGTCGCCGCTTGAAAGCTGGAACGTGAGATGACAAAGTAGCGGACCTTGAGGTTTGACTTTTGGGCCAAAAACTGAATCGCCTCGATCGCCTTAAAATTTTGCGGATTAACCAGGCCGACGTCGAGGACGTTGCCCTCTTTCCGAAACGCGATCACCTGATAGTTCTCGGCCGCTTCGCGCGGGATCATCTTGAGCAGCTTCTGGGGAATGGTCTGGTCGCGCAGGCTGACGTACGGCAGCGAGGCGGCCTTGGCTCGCAGCTGGGCAAGCTGCTCGTCGTCGATCACGCCTTCAGCCACCAGCAGCTCTTCGGGCGTTGTATGAGCGGCGAGCGCCCGCTTCTCAAGGTCGGCAGCGGTCTGCGCCGTCAGTACGTTCTGGCTGATGAGTGTGTTCAGAAGTTGATTTCGGTGGGGGGGCATGGGGCGAGGTTAAACAGTAAGTGGGTAAGAGAATAAGTCGAGATAAAGTCAAGATAGAGCGGGGGTGAAGGAAGTAAGTGAAGTAAGTAAATTAAGTAAATAAGGTAAAGTATTTGGGTAAGCTTGCCAGCTTAATTTACTTATCTTGCTTACAAACTTACTTCACTAAAAAATCGTTCGTTAAAAATTAAAGAGAAACTCATTGCCCGGGGTCGTCGTGGTCGCCGGCGCTCCAGGCTCGGTTTCGGGTTGCGAACCGTCGGCGGGTTCAAACGGATTATCCCGGCCGACCGCTCCGACGCTGACCGGCAGCTCGCCGTGCTGCTTGAGCTTCGTGTACGGTTCCCGGTTCAGTAGGTCGGCGGCGAAATCGGTCTTAATCGGCGCTACGCCGATGATGGCGGGCGTCAGATGCTCGATGGGCACGGAGCCGCCGCCGCCCCAAAAAGAAGACGCCAAGAGGTAGAGCATCAACGCCACGGCCGCAACCGTGATGATGATCAGGGCGATGAACTTACTTCGGTTAAGTCGTTGGGGGACGAGCATGGTAGTAGAGCTTACCTAAGGCAGCTTGTAGCTGTTAGCTTTAGGTAGGCGTTAGGAATTAGCTTTTTAGCTTCCGAGTTGCCAAGGCTCGCCCTTGCCTAAAAAGCTACAAGCTAAGAAGCTACTTCCTAAAAATTTAACCGCTATCGGCTCAAAGCTGACTTTGAGAGCTTAGGATTTAGAATTTTTAGACGCTCCCGGGCATCGCTGCGGTCAGTCGTCAACATAGTAGGTAAAAACGTTAAGGCTGTAGTTGTTCGTTTCCGGGCTAAAGTAAACGGCATTAACGTCCAGCAGCCGCAGGTTGTACTCGATTGAGTCGAGCAGCGCTTTGAACGCCGGGTAGGGCTGGCCGGCCAGGGTGATGGTGAGCGTCAGCTTTTTGATGTGGTCAGCGTCCGGCTCGGCGGCGGGTTTTTCCGGCTCATGGTCGATGTTGATCGACGTCACGCTGAACTGCTGCTCATCGGCTAACGCCTGGAGCTGGGCGAATAAGCCCGCGACGTCTTTTTTAGCCGGCAGAATTTTCTCGAGCCGGAGCACGTCAGCCTGGTTAAGCTGCTGGTAGTTGGCCAAGAGCTGCTTCAGATCGACCAGCTGCTGCGCGAGCGCTTCCTTTTTCGCCTGTGTGGTTACGAGATTATTACGGCCGCCGACCCGAGCTTCGCGGTACCGCGGCACGAGGGTGAGGTAGCCGGCGACCAGAATGACGATCACTGCCGCCGCCGTCAGAAACGGCAGGTACCGGCTGACGCGGTCGCGGAACGTCCGTTTCCGCTGGCTGATAATGGCGTTAGTGGCGTTGGCCATACCTAGTAGTCAGTAGTCAGTAGTCAGTAGTCAGTAGTCAGTAGTCAGTAGTCAGTAGTCAGTAGAATTCGTTAGCGGATCGGCCGGCGAAAGACATCCGGGTTGAGCGTGAGGTTAACGGTAAAGTTGACGTTCTCATAGTTACCGGCGTCATCAAGTTTTGCCAGGGCTGAATTAATTTCAACGTCGGTGATGACGTCGGCGGCTTGCTGAAACGCGACGAGCTGCCGCGCGACCGATTGGTAGTCTTTACCGACGGCGGTCAGGACTACCTTCTCGGCGCCAGCCATGGAAAAGTTGGTGTAGTACACGTCATCAATCGTACGCCGCTCAAGGAGGGCGAAGAGCTCGGTCCAGTACTGGTGACGTTCGAGCAGGTCCCGGATGAGACTAAGCCGCTGCTGGAGGCTGCTCGCCTGTTCCTTATCGGCCTGGATCGCGGCAATCGTACCCTCGAGCTGGTTGATTTCGGCGGCTAGGTCATCAACCCGCTGGTTAACCGCCAGCTGGTACCACACGATCCCGCCGTACGCCAGGCCGACCACGGCAAGGGTCAGTACCACGAGCGCGCCGCTCCGGACGAGGCGCTTCTGGAAATGCTGCTCCCTTTGGTTGATCAACCCCTCGGGGATCAGGTTGACATCAAGGCCGGTCTGATCAGACGGCGCTTCGGCGGAAGCGCGGTGCGCGCCGGATCCCGGCATACGCGTGCGCTCCCTGGCCTCGTGCATCCGGCGATTAAACCACCCGAACGGGCGCTTGGTGGGTTGGGCCCGGCCGGATGATGAAGGTGCGACGGGCACCGGCGCCGGCGGCGGCAGGGGAGGCGGCGGCAGGGGCCGAGCCTTGACGACCGGCGGTTGGGACGGCTCAACCTTTAAACCGCTTCGCGCTTCATGCCACGGTCGCACGTCGCGGGTGTCCCGTCCCGTCGCGACGGACGGAACGGACGCTTTGGCCGCGGCGGGCGAAGGGGCGAGCAAATCCGGAGCAATCGTGAGCGCCGGGGAGGGTTCCGGGTCACGGCGTGCTTTTCGCGGCGTGATGACCGGGACTGGCTTTGGCTTAACCGGCTTATGTTTCTTGGTAAAAATCCGTCCCCAGAGCGAAGGCGCCGGCGGGGCCGGTTTGGCCGGCGCCGGCGGCTCGACGGGCGGCTGGCTCATCTTCATCGCCGAAGCCCGCCCCTGTTTGCCGGCGGCCTCGAGTTCTTTCTTTTCTTTTTCCCGCAATTCCTCGGGAAGGAGGTTAATGTCGGCCATGAAAAGGATTTATCACGTCGTTCGAGCACGACGTGATTTATAAAATATTACGCATGGCGAGGCCGACCGCGACGGCGAACCGCGGGCCGATCTCGTCGAGCACCGGCTTGAGTTCTTCGGGATAGATGACCCGGGCCCAGGCGTCGCCGCGGTAGACTTTCAGATCCAGCAGCTGGGACAGGTACACGGGCAAATTCAGGAGGAGCGAAGAGCCGCCGGTCAGAATCACTTTCTCGATATTCCGAGTGCCTTGGTTGCGGTACAGGCTCAAGCTGTACTTAAGCTCGTCGACGATCGGCGTGAGCGCGACTTCAATGGTTTTGGGAATGCTGCCCTGACCGGCCTGGTTTTGGTTCATCCCGATGTCGTACTTGAACTGCTCGGCCCGCGAGAGGCTCACGTTCAGACTGTCGGCGATTGCTTTGGTGATGGTCAGCCCGCCGACGTCAATGCTCCGGTTCAGCAGCGGGACGCCGTTGACGATGATCAAGACGTTGGTGACCACCGAGCCGATGTCAACCACCATCAGCCCCGAACGGTCGTGGCCGACCAGTGACCGGATCAGGGCGAACGATTCGGTGTCCAGGCTCAAGAGGTTAAGCCCGCCTTCTTTGAACGTACCGATGTAGCGTTTGACCAAATCCTTCGGCGCGGCGGTCAGCAGAATCTTGACGTACCGGCCCTTACCTTTGGCCTGGGTGATTCGGCGCAGCCCTTTGCGCTCGGGGGGCTCCTGGTTGGCGGCCGGCGTGCCGTTGTTGGCCGGCGGCGACTCGGAGCTGGCTTCGGCAACGTCTGACGTCCCGGCGGCTTCCGTCAAAATTTTCCAGTCCAGGATCATCTCGTCGATCGGCAGGGGGATCACCTTCTTGGCTTCCCACTCAACGGCGGCGGACATCTCTTTCTTCGGCATCATCGGCAGGTTCAGAATCGAGCTAAACACCGAAAACGACGGCAGCGCGCTGATGGCCTTGGTGGTGGTGGTCCGCGCCTGCTGGCAGACCGTACGAATCAGCGCCCCCAAACCGGCGTCGGCGTTCCGGCCGTCCGCCGCCACCTCGTCAACCAAACGGTCGTAGTAGCCGTAGGTTACCAGCCGGGGCCGGCCGTTTTCATTTTTGAGCTCAACTACCTTGATGGCGTTCTGGTCAACGTCGATGCCGAGGTAGCTCGCGGGTGAAGGCATAAGGGGTAGCGCCAGAGAATAGAAATCACCAATATTCAAATTCCAATAACCAGACCATCACCAAACCACAAGGTTCAATAACCAAACGAACGTCCAGCATTGGTGATTGAGATTTGGTCATTGGTCATTATTTGTGTTATTGGTGCTTGGTGATTGGTCATTACGTTAGGTTATGCTTACTATCATACCAAATTTACGACCAAACTTTAAGGGGCAAACGTGCCTGAACGCCAGATGGGCAGCGCCTCGGCGAAGTCGGCCAGCCCCGGCGGGATGTTGGCCAGCAGCCGGCCGTCGTAGATGATCAGCTCGCTGCCGCGCAACGGCGAGGCGGCGGTGCGGCCGAAGCTGAACGTACGGGCCATCACCAGCCCGGAAACGGTTAAAAAGTTGGCTGAGCTGCCGCTGCTGAAAATGCCGCAGCCGGCGTTGGGGCACCGGGTAACGCCGTCGCCGAGCGCCATGAACGCGCCGGCGGCTTGGGTCACCGAACCGTTAATACTGATGTCACCCTGGACCAGCCACGCGACCGAGGCGAGGTTCTTAAACTTATTGAGTGCCAGGGCGGCCTCGTAGGTTACCTCACTCTTGATCACCAGGTCGCCGTTCACAATAATGAGCCCGCTGCCGTCGGCGTAACCGAACGCGGATTGGTTCTTGAACGCGACGGGGTTGTCAATCGTCAACGTGCCAGGACCCGGGTAGTAGTAAATATTTCCGCCCAGCGGGTTGTTGTTCGCCAGGTTTAAATCATTGCCGCGCCTAATCTTGGTAACGGTCTGGCCGTAGCTGTTGGTGCAGGTGCTGTCGCTCAAGCCCATCGGGCAGATCAGCCCGTCGAGGTCAATTTTACCCAATAGGTTTGAGTAGCGGGTCTGGGGCGTGGGAAAATCAATCGGGCCGTAGTTGGGGTCAACCCAGGGCGTGCCGACGCCGCTCTGCGACCCGAACGTGACGTCGCCGTTAGCTAAGATTCGGTAGGTGGCGTTAAACACGCCCTGCGGTCGGTCACCTTCCACCCGTCCGCCGGCGTAGATGTCGCCGAGCCTCGTCTGCAACCAAGCAATGCCGACCGCCGGGTTAAACTGTACCCAGCCCAGACCGCCGCCCTCGGCGTAGTTGTGCCAGGCGTAGCCGATCAGCGTCGGCTGGGTAAGCTCGACCGCATCATCGTTTTTGTAAAAGTGATCGCTGCCCAGCCTCACCTCATAACTTGACTGGCCGCAGACGCCCGGGTCGCTGCAGTTGAGCGAGAACCAGCCGCGGTCGCCGTAGGCCGTTGCCTGGGCCCAGCCGGACACCGTCGGCTCCTGGCCGGGCTCGCCTGATACCGTGACGGGTGCTCCCAATGAGCCGTACGGCGGCGTGCCGCTGCAGGTGGCGCCGAAGCAGACCCAGCCGATGTTGTTCGACCAGGCGTAGCCCGAGAGGTTGTTGCCGGTGTCAACCTGAACGTAGTAGTTGGTGGCCGGAGTGCAAATCGCCGGCTGGTTTGGCTCCAGAAAGTAGCTGCAGTTGGCGCTCGAAAGCGACAGCCAGCCGAACGTGCTGGCCCAGCCCCAGCCCAAAAGCTTCACGCCGCAGCTGGCGGTGCACAGGGCTGTATCGCCAGCCTCGTCGCACCATTCGTTGACGCCGTCGGCGTTGGGCGCGCTCACGGTTTTGTCGCCGCAGACAAACCGGCAGCCGTTGGCCTGGGCGTCGTTGCAGCCGTCGGCGTTGGTGCGGTTGCCGTCGTCGCAGTCTTCATTGACGCCGGCGTCATTGGGGTTCTGAAGCACGCCGTCACCGCAGACCTTCGGCGGCGGGGCCTGGGCCTCAACCAAGAGCAGCGCGCCGGTCACCGCCACGATTGAGATTACCGAGATAAGCAGTCGTCGCATTATGTAGCTTGTCAGTAAATTAAGTAACGTAAGTGAAGTAAGCCGGCTTAATTTACTTATCTCGCTTACTTTACTTACCCACTTACCTCGCCTATTTCTTGCCCGCTAAAACAAATCCGCAAACCAACCCGTAAACCGCTGCCACCAGTTCAGCTTCTTGACTTCTGGTTCGGCGGCCGCGGCAGCCGGCTGAGCCTGGTCTTGAGCTGCCGGCACGACCTGCTGCGCGTCACTCGGTACTACCCCTGGTTCGAGGCCGGCGGTTTCCGCTGACGGTGCCGTCGCTTCGGCGGCTGGTTTGGTTGGTCGTTGCAGCGGCTCCTTCGCCGCCTCAGCTCGCAGGCCTGCCAGCCGTGCCTGAACCGCCGCCCGATCTTCAGTACCGCGATCGGCCTCGTCGGTCGCGCCGATCAGCGCCTTGAGCTGTTCAATCTCCGCCTGCTGTTCCTTAACCGCTTCGAGTAAGACTACCACCATTTTGTCGTAGGCAACCGACTTCATCCCGTTCTCTCCGGTTGAGACAAGTTCTGGGTACTCTTTTTCAACCTGCTGGGCAATCAAGCCAATTTGCCGCTCGTTCGAAAAGTTCATCTCGGGAAATTGCTCACTATTCCAATTAAACGTAACACCGTCCAGGTTCTTAATCTTTTCCAGCGTGCTGCCGAGCGGCGTGACGGCCTTTTTCAGACGAATATCGGACACGTCCCAGAGGTTACCGGTGTAGGCGATGTCACCGGCCACGTGAAGCTTGTACGAAGGGCTTGTCCCGATGCCGATATTCGTCCCATCGTCGGTAATCACTGAAGTACCTAACGTAGTAGAGTTAGACCATTTGGCGAGCTGCCCCTGAAAGCCGCTGCCGGGTCCAACACAATCTTTCCACGCCCCGTTTTCGTAGCACTTGAACTTGTTGCTCGTCGTATCGTAGTACATCATCCCGTTTGCCGGGCTGGCGGGGGCAGCGGACGGCAAGAGCTTGAGCCTACCGTTGATGTCCACCTTGGCACCCGACGGCGCGCCGATGGTGACCACGTTGGTTATCGAATCAATAACTAACCGATCTCCGGTTCCACCCAATGCGCCACCTTGAGTAATCTTAAACTTATTGCCATCATCCCGATCAATGCCGAGGGCAAACACGTTACCGCCGGTGGTGACGAACGTCATCGCGGCGTCACCGCTAAAATGTTCTTGGACCAACTTGATCCCCGAACCAGCGCCGCTGGCAGTCCGGCTAATTTCCAGGTTCGCCGTCGGGGCGGTGGTGCCAATACCGACGTACCCGTTCCGTATAATGGTGAACCGGTTATAACCCACGCCAAGAGAATCACTGCCCCAGATATTCAAATTCCCGCTCGGCTGGCTGGCATAGAACGCCCAGTAGTTATTGGTGTCGGAGCCATACTTGAGCTGGATCCCCGGATTCTGCGCCGTGTCGGTAATCCGAACGGTCGCGGCGGCGGCCGAAGTGTCGTCTACTTCGAGCGTGGTCGCGGGAGCAGCGGTACCAATGCCAACGGTACCCGACGTTACTCTCAGTCCATTTCCCTGGATGTCAACATAACTTTTCCCGTATCCAGTCCCCGGGTCCATGACAATACCCGTCGGCCAGTCAATCTTGATCTGCTGATAGGGGGCCGTCCAAGCGCCGCCGGTCCGATAGATGCTGTAGTCGTTTCCACTACCAACCGTATGCCAGTAGAGTCCTGCCGTCGAATCAGTTGAGACACTGCCGCCGAACGCCACGGCATTCGTGCGGACGTTCACGTTACCGGCCACGTCAAGTTTGTAGCCAGGTGCTGCCGTCCCGATGCCGACATTGGTCCCATTGTCAAAGATTTGCGAGCTGGTCAAGGCGGTAAGACCAGTCCACTTCGCGACGTAGTTAGCGGTGCCGCCGGTCACGCCGCCGCTTGGCGGTTGCCAGCTCGCGAGGCCGGCCGCGTCCGAGGTCAGCACCTTGCCCGCGCCAGGCGTGCCGCCGGTGATTTTTACCGTGCCGGCGACTTCGAGCGTCGCGCCCGGGGCCACCGTTGTACCAATGCTAACGTTGCCCGCGAACGTATTATTTCCGGCGGCTGTTGAGTGAACCCAGCTCGCGCGCATCTCTCCCGAGAGCCGCATGTTTCCTTGGGTATTGATGGCCGCAACTGGCGCCGTATTGTCGACTCCCCAGGTCCAGCCCCGGGTGCTGTCGTTGTTCATGTTTGATTTGATGCTGTAGCCGGTCACCGGACCGTACTGGAACTCGGCC
>MHIL01000037.1:27104-28861 GCA_001817495.1 Candidatus Buchananbacteria bacterium RIFCSPHIGHO2_02_FULL_56_16 | reverse complement strand
TACTAAGTCAGATGGAACAAGGTTAGAATGAAAGCGTAATCATTAAGCCCTTGTTCTATAGATCGCCCTGCTCAATCAAATCCCTTCGGAGGCTCGGATTAAGAAACAATTAAGACGAATCATTTTTGGGAAGAACCAGCGTTGTCCCCGGTGCCATAGCCGGCGGGTCAAAACTTCAGAAAACCGCTACTGGTGTACCAAGTGTCGCACGCATTTCAGCCTGTTCACGGGGACCTGGCTTGCTGGCATGAAACTTAATCTGCGAACTTGGTATGCCCTGCTGTGGTGCTGGACGCAGAAGATTCCGGTGCTGCAAAGCCAAAAGCTTTGCCATGTGAGCGAAGCGGCTGTCCGGGCTTGGTTTCGGGAGTTCCGGCTGCATTTGCCAGCAGTTGAGCCTATTCTGGACGGAAAGGTACAAATGGATGAGGCGTACTTTAAAGAGCTGTCCCTGCTGTTAGCCAAACAGGTGGGAACCAGAAACCTCGCGCATCAGATGATCTTCAAACGCTCGATAGACCGCGCCGAAGCCGCGAACTTTCTGTTCCAATGGGTCGTTCCCAAAACCAAGCTCCAAACTGATGGCGCTGGGATTTACCAGACAATTGACCAGTGGTGGCAGGTGCGACACAAGGTAGCTATTCACCGTAAATTCCAGTTTGGTTTAACCTCAGAGATTGAAGGAATGTTCGGAAACTTAAGGACGTTTATCCGAAGAATGTACCACCACGCCACCCCGGAATACCTGCCAGAATACGTGAGTGAATTTTGCTGCCGATTTTCCTCACCAGAAATCTTTGATTCGCCGCTGAGTTACCTACAAAAAACGATTAAGCCTGTTCCATTTGACTAGGTATACCCAAAATCGCGCCATTGACAAATACTCACTTTTCTAGTAAACTCTCTTTTAGAAGTTTATGACAATCACCAACAGAAGACAAGGAGGAAGTTCGTTGAAAACAAAAACAGTCGTTGTGATTGCTGGCCTCCCAATAAGTGGCAAGAGTTCGCTTGGTCGGGCGCTCGCCGAGAAAACCGGACTTCACTTCATCGATATAGATGCGGGACCAGCAAGTTGCGTCTTTTCGCAAGAACAGAATCCCCTTCGGTCTGACGAAGCTCGCGCTCGCGAGCGAGCACGGATGACGGTGGCTTACACTGTTCTTCACGCTGCCGTTGAGGCTCATCTCTCGCAGGGTTTCTCGATCATTATCTCCGCCACCTACTCTCGCCATACCAACCAAGAGCTTCTCCAATCGGCGGTTGAGAGAGGTAACGGGATCATGAAAGTCATTTGGTGTCAGTATCATGATACCCCCACGGAGATCGAGCGGCGTGTAGCGGATCGCTTGGCCCGCGGTACCGTCGGCGGTTGTCGGTCTGTGTCCCATTACCTCGATGACAAATCGCGGTATATGGGCATCAAGCTTCCCCATATCGTCGTCATGATGGATTGCGGTCAAGAAGGGCTAAACAAGGCTGTTCAGCAAGCAATCTCATACATCGACGACGAAAGGTCATTAGAGTGAGTTACGGTTCACCAACTAGTGCTCTGCGGAAATTCGTAAACAACGAATCCAATCCGCAGGGCACTTTCTTTTTTCTCAAAATTTCAATAAACAATCTTTGAGAAAACAAATTTTTTTCAGCTATCCTTTAATTGAATTTGTTTTCACAATTCTCGGCGCGAATTTTTCCAAGCGAGGGTGCGGCGGAATCCCCCCCCAACCCCCTCCTTCCGCCGCACCCGAGCGAAG
>MHIL01000037.1:10970-27048 GCA_001817495.1 Candidatus Buchananbacteria bacterium RIFCSPHIGHO2_02_FULL_56_16 | reverse complement strand
GGGGTTAATACCCTTTATTTCCCAACAAAAAAAGAGCTTTGCCTAAGTAAAGCTCTTTTTTTGTTGGATATTACTTGAGCGTTACTCGTCCGCCGGCTGCCTCAATTTTCTTTTTCATCGTCTCGGCATCCGCTTTCTTGACGCTCTCCTTAATCACCTTGGGCGCGCCGTCAACCAGGTCTTTGGCTTCTTTGAGCCCGAGCTCGGTCACCTCGCGGACCGCTTTGATCACGCCGATCTTGTTGTCCCCCGTCGAGGTGAGCTCGACGGTGTACTCTGATTTCTCTTCAGCGGCTTCGGCGCCTGCGCCGGCGCCCCCCGCCATCACCGCGACCGGCGCGGCGGCGGAAACGCCAAACTTTTCTTCGAGGACCTTCACCAGTTCGGAGAGGTCGAGCACTGACATCTTTTCAATCTCGGCGACCAACGCTTTGAATTTGTCAGGCACCGTGACTTCCTTTTTTGCTTCATCAGCCATAATAGTGTTCTTAAAAAAGTTACTTAAGACTTAACGGTTTTAATCGCATTCAAGACACCGACCAGGCCGCGGAGGTTGCCGGCCAGGACGTTCACGAATCCGGCAATCGGCGCCTGGCAGGAGCCGACGAACTTGGCGAGCAGCTCTTGCTTCGACGGTAGCCGTGAGAGCATAAGGACCGTCGAGCTGTCAATGAATTTATTTTCCAGGATTCCGCCGATCGGCCGGAGCGCCTGGTGGGTCTTGGCGAACTCGCCGACGACCCTGGCCGGCGCTACCTCGTCTTCGGTGCCGAACACCGAGGCGATGCCGCCCGGCAGCGGCTGGGGAACAATGGCCTCGAACCCGGCGGCGGTGAACGCCCGCTTCATCAGCGTCTTTTTGGTCACCAGGTAGTCAACGTGCTGCGCCCGACACTGCTTTCGGAGCGCTTCGATCTCTTTGACGCTCAATCCCTCAAAGTTCACAAAGACCAGCCCCTTGGCGGCTTTAAGTTTCTCAACGTAGGCGTCAACTGCCTGCTCTTTTTGCTGCTTCGTTTTTGCCATAATATTTCCTTACCCTTACCTTAAACAAAAAACTGTGGTTTTCCACAGCCATAAGCCAAACGGGCTTTCCTGCGTAAGGTAGTGGTTTAATCCCGCCATGGCGGAGCCTTACGGTCTGTGGAAATCTTGGTACTGAACCAGTATAGCACAACCAGATGTACTGTCAAGGTGGCGGGGTTAATGAGCTGATAAGCTCGTAAGCGAGTAAGCAGTAAGCTGATTGCCTACTGCTTACGTTACGTACCCATTTATCTTAACGTACCCACTATATCTTGACTCTATCTTGACTTACTACTTATTACTGCCTACTGAATAGTTGTACCGACAAAGGGTTGACTGTTGAGAAAACGTTTGAGGTTTGGGATATTGGCGCCATTGAGCACTACGAGGGTTAGGCGGTGCCGGCTGGCGAGCCGGGCCGCGATGGGGTCGAATGGTACATGCGCGCCGGGCACCCAACGGTTACCGACGAGGCGACGAAAAGCGCTCCAGCTCATGTGGGGCTGCGGTTTTGCGTCACGGTACTTACTCGGATCTTTGTCGTAGACGTAGGTGATGTTCGAGAGGTTAATAACGGTACGCGCGCCAAAGGCGATTGCCGAGAGCACGGCGTCTTTGTCTGAAGACGAACCTGTCAAATAACCCGCGCCGACGATGATTCGTTTGGCGGTGCTGATTTTTTTACCGGGGTTAGCCATGATGCCCTCGTGGGCGGCGGAGCCGAAGATGCCGCTGATGAGCTCGGCGTTGAGCTTGGTCGCGCCGATGCCAATGAGGTCGAGGTCGCGGTTGGTGACGGCCGGGCTGACCATTTTTGCCGCGCGTTGGTAGGCGCGGGCGGCGCTCCCGCCGCCGCAGATAATCACGGCCCGGTTCCCTCGCCTGGTGTACTCCAAAATGGCCTGGCGAAACTTTTTGAGGAAATTCAGATCAATGCCGTCGGGCGCGATGAGCGAGCCGCCGACCGACATGACGAGAGTAGCTTTGTGAAGCATGGCTAGTGGGCAAGTTAACAAGTTAGCAAGTTGACAAGCAGCTTTCCCACTTGTTAACTTGTCAACTTGCTAACTAAGTTTGCTAATCTATGGATAATACTGCGCTTTCGCCGCGACGTGCTCGTCGTGGGTCTTGCTGTAGACGACCGCGCCGTCCGGCGTGGTGAGGAAGTAGTAGTAGGGGTTTGGCGTCGGGTAGATGACCGCCGTAATCGCCGAGAGGCTCGGGTTCGAGATCGGCCCCGGCGGCAGTCCCTGGTACCGGTAGGTGTTGTAGAGGCTGTCGAGCGCCAGGTCGTCGGCTGAGGGCCGCGTCGTGCCCTTGCCGCTGACGTAGTTGACCGTCGCGTCCGACTGGAGCGGGATGCCGGCGGCGATGCGTTTGTAAAAAATATCAGCGGCCAGCTTGCGATCGGCGTCAGTGGAAACCTCCCGCTCGACGATCGACGCCAGGGTCAGCACCTCGTGGATGGTTTTGCCCTGGCGTTCAATTTCGGTCAGCAGCTCCGGCGTGAGTTTCTGTTCGAGGTTATGCAGCATCCGACGGATGATGTCTTCGGCCGTGGCGTCGCGGTAGACGCGGTAGGTGTCCGGAAAGAGGTAGCCTTCGAGGTCAACGGTTTTCGGCCGGCCGGCTACCACCTTGTAGTCATCCCACCAGTCCGCTTTCTTTTGGGCCGCGACCAAAAAATCGTCAGCCCGCACGACCCGTTGCGTTTCAAGGTAGGCGGCGTACTGCTTGAGGTTCCAGCCTTCGATGAAGGTCAGCGTGATTTCGCGTTCCTTTCCCGGGCCGCGCCACAGCCGGTCGGCGATTTCTCTGATACTCAAGTTTTGGGCAAACGAGTACTGCCCCGGCTTGAGCTGGCTGCTGATGCCCGCTCGCCAGACGTAGAGCTGAAACGCGACCACGCTCTTGATGAGTTTCTCCCGCTCGAGGTTTTGGCTGATGATCGCGCCGCCCTCGCCGGCTTGGACGGTAAACGTTTTTAGTTCAGCGCTACTTGAGTTTTTACTCGCGGTGAGGTACTGGTAGTAGCCGAGTCCGCTGATGAGGATGACGGCGAAGAGCAGAAGGCTCAAGCGTAACCAGCGTCCCCTCTTGGGGTGGGGAAGAGACATACCTAGAGACCCCTCCACGTTCGGCGGGCGTGCTCGAGCCGCTCGAAGTTGCCGGTGTCGAACCACTGGCCGATGAAGACGAAGCCGTGGAGCGTGCCGGCCGCCGCGAGCTTGGGAAAGACGTCGTACTCAAACATCGCTCGGCCGGCGGGAATGAGGTCGAGTACCGACGGTTCCAAAAGGTAGAAACCGGCGTTGATGTAGTTACTGGGCGCTTCTTCGCGTTTCGGCTTCTCCACAAACTCAAGAATCTTAGTGCCTTCCAGCCGCGCCACACCGTACATGCTTGGATCGAGAACGGTCGTCAGCGCCAGGGTTGCCGTCGCGCTGGTTGCGCGGTGCTGGGCGAGCATTGCATCAAAGTCAATCTGTTTGAGCTCGTCGCCGTTGCAGACCACAAACGTTTCGGTCATTTTCTGGGGCAAGAGCCGGAGCGGGCCGGCGGTACCGAGCGGCTCGGTCTCCTCGAGGTACGAAATCTGCAGCCCGAATTTCTGGCCGTCCCCGAAGTGGCTGATAATCTGCTCCTTAAGGTAACCGACCGACAGCGTGATATCGGTAATGGCGTACTTTTTAAATAAGTCCAAAACGTGCTCCAGGATCGTTTTTCCCTGGAGCTCGATTAAGGCTTTCGGTATGGTATCGGTCAGCGGGCGCAGGCGTGTGGCCTGGCCGCCGACGAGCACGATAGCTCTCATGAGTCAACTCCTAAAATTACCAATAACCAAATTCCAATGACCAGACAATCACCAATGTTCAATGTTCAAGAACCAAATGCACAGCAGGTATGGGTGATTGAGATTTGGTAATTGGTTCTTGCTTGATCATGGGTGCTTGGTAATTGGTTATTTTTCATTCTTTATTCTTCTACCAGCGGTACAAAAATAAAACCCGGGTACCGCGTTTCCTTAAACGTCCCGGACGCGCTTTTTTCAATCAGCCGGATGTCCTCGTCAATCGTGGGAATGACCATCCGGCCGCCGTTTTTGAGCTGCACTCGCAGGGCGGGCGGCACGCGTCGGGCCGCCGCGGACACCAGTATCCTATCAAAGGGAGCGTGATCTGGCAACCCGCGGTGTCCATCGCGGCAGAAAAAGGTAACGTTAGAAAAATTATACTTGCCGACGTTTTGCTGGCCAAAGTTTTTGAGCTCGGCAATCCGTTCAACGGCGTAGACGCCGCCACTCGGCCCGACGATTTCCGCCAGCAGCGCGGTCGTCCAGCCCGAGCCCGCGCCGACGTCGAGCACCCGGTCGCCCGACTGCGGGGCGAGCAGCTCGAGCATGAACGCGACGGTCAGCGGCTGGGAAATGGTTTGGCGGTGGCCGATCGGCAACGGGCTGTTCCAGGCCGCGTCCGCCTGGAGCGCAGGCGGCAAGAAATCCCGCCGGTTGACGCGGCGGAACGCCTCAATGATCCCCGGGGTCTTGAGGTAGCCGGCTTCGATCAGTTCATCAATGAGTTCGCGAAATGACATTACGGTGCGATGAGGAGTAAAAGAATACCCAGCAAGATTCGATAGTAAGCGAACACCGCCAACGAATGGCGCTCAACAAAGCGCAGAAAGTACCGGATAACCAGGTAGCCGATGATCGCCGAAGAAAGAAAGCCAACACCGAGGGCCTGGAGCTGGGCCAGCTCGAGCGTCTGGCTGCTGAAGAGTTCGATGGTTTTTTTCAAGCCGGCGCCAAGAACGATCGGCATTGAGAGCAGAAAAGAAAATCGGGCCGCGGCCGCGCGGTTCAGCTTCTGGCTCAAACCTGCTATAATGGTGATACCGGACCGTGAAACGCCGGGAATCAGCGCCAGCGCCTGAGCGCAGCCGATGAAGAGCGCGCCGCCCAGGGTGAGGTGGTTCATCGCCTTAATTTTTGGCGCGTACCGGTCAACCGCGTACAGCAGCGCGCCGACCCCAATCAGCATCAGCGCGACGATCGTGGTCGACCGCAACGCCGTTTCGATGATTGATTCGAAAAAGTACCCGACGGCCACCGCCGGCAGCGTCGCGAGCACCAGGTACCAGGCCAGCCGTTGGTTTTCGTCCTGGTGGGACGGCGGTTGCAGCAGGGCGGCGGCGTACGTGGCGACGTCGCGCCAAAAAAACAGCGCCAGCGCCAGCAGCGTGCCGAGGTGCAGTACCACGTCAAACGCCAGGTCGTCAACAAAGTTGAAGTTGAGCAGTTCGTGGAGGATGAGCAAGTGGCCGGAGCTCGAGATCGGCAAGAATTCAGTCAGTCCTTGAAGTGCACCGGCTACGAGTGATTGTAGGATTTGCTGAAGCATAGGTAGTAGTTGACAAGCTAATAAGTTAGCAAGTTAACAAGTTGGTTTCCCTCGTTTGCTTGTAAGCTTGTTCACTTGCCAACTTGCTCACTTATCTCGACTTACTTCTTATTTCTCTCTATGGATTACCTCTACCTCATTATACCACTGATCGTGGTTATCGGCAGCCAGGCAATTAAGCTGGCGACCGACGGCATTCGGGGAAACTTTGATCTCCGGAACTTTTTTATCACCTACGGCGGAATGCCGTCGTCGCACACGGCGCTGGCGGTTTCGGTCACGACGATCGTCGGGTTGCGGCAGGGTTTCCAGTCAGCCCTGTTCGCAGTGGCGCTCGTCTTTGCCCTGCTGGTGATGCGCGACGCGATGACGATTCGCCGGATGCTCGGTAAGCACGGTCAAGCGCTCAACCAGCTCTTGGCGGGGTCGCCAGACGCCCCGCACTTTCCCGAGCGGCTCGGCCACTCGGCGTTGGAAGTCTTTGCCGGCGCGGTCTGGGGTGTCGCGGTTACCTACTTTTTGAACCTGCTCTAGTTTTTTGGTTCAGCGCTGGCAGTTCGGGCAGAAGTGCGTACCGCGGCCGTTGAGCTTAATTTTGGCAATCGGTGTCTTGCAGCGTTTGCAGGGCAGCCGGCCACGACCGTACACGTTAAGGAACGGCAGCATGCCGCCGGGCTTGCCGTCGAGCTGGACGTAGCTGTCCGCCGAGGTCCCCTTTTTATCAATCGCCTTTTTTAAAATCTTTGGAATGGAGCGGAAGAGGTCGTTAACCTCTTTTTTTGTTACATCCCGAACATTTCGGGTCGGCCGAATCCTGGCGGCAAAGCAGCTTTCGTCAACGTAGATATTGCCCAGGCCCGAAATGAGCGCCTGGTTGAGCAGCAGCTGCTTGATTTTTTGGTTCGGGTAGCGCTCCAAGATTTTGCGAAATGCTGCCAGGGTAAAAGCCTTGTCAAACGGCTCGACGCCCGAATCTTCAATGAGCTTGCCGAGCGCCTTTTGATCGGCCAGCTTGATCCAGCCGAACTTGCGCAGGTCATTAAAGAACAGTTTTGATCCGTCGGTAAAAGTTAGGATATGGTGGGTGAATTTATTGGGCAGGTTGTCCAGCCCGCCTTTTTGCGGGTGGCCGCCGTGGATCAGTTGTGAGTTCTTAGTTTTTAGTTTATAGATGAGCTGGCCGGTCAGCTTGAGGTGGATTGTGAGATATAAACCGTTTGATAGTTCGATGAGCAGGATTTTAGCCCGGCGTTTAACCGCTTTCACCCGGCAGCCAACGATTTTCTTTTTTAATGCCGGCGGCTTGGGCGAAACGTTCTTGGGCCAGTTGCTCCAAAAGTCTTTCAGGGTTTTGCCTGAAACGGCGCTGACCAGCTCGCGGCGGATTGTTTCGACTTCGGGCAGTTCAGGCATACGAGGCTTAGTAGAACTAAGACAATTTTCAGTTTTCAGTTATCAATTTTCAATTAATGATGTCTCGATTAACTCGTCATCGCTACTAAAGCGGAACGAACCTCGAAATTTTTTGCCGGCCAGGAGCAGCGGCAGCCCGTACCAGTCGTCAGCCCACATCTTGTCGAACGGTATCTCATTAAGCGCAAACCAGCGCGGCGCCATCTCGTCGCTCTCCTGCGGTTGCCCGCGGTACGCCAGTACCCGAAAGACGTGGACTTCGAGAGTTTCATTATTTTGTTGAAAGGAAAATTCCAAGACGCCAAACGGATCAAGCTGTTCGGCAACCAGCCCGACCTCTTCAAACGTTTCTCGTTTGGCAGCCGCCTCAATGGTTTCTCCGGCCTCCACCTTGCCGCCGAAGCCGTTCCATCGTCCCGCGCCAAACCCCTTCTTTTTCATTCCGAGCAGAATCTGGCCGGCCGTGTGAACAACGCAGAGGGTGAGTACCTTTTTCATCAACTAGCTTACTAACTTAATTCACTTACTTTACTTACTCACTCATCGTATCAAAGTAGCTCCTGCCGGTTTGGCAGCTCTCGAGCGCCAGCGTGCAGGCGTAGAAGAGCGGCTCGGGCAGCGCGTCGAAGTCATACCAGCCCCACGGGCCGCTCTTGTTCGCTTCGAGCGCTTGCGGCTCCCCGGCTTTCCAGTCGGCAACCAGTCCGATGTGGACGTAGTGCTTGGGAGCATAGGCTGTCATATTGGCCAGAAACTGAAAACGGATATTTTGTATCTCAATGCCGCACTCTTCCGCGGTCTCACGGATCGCGCAAGTCTCGAACGACTCGAGGTGCTCGAGGTGGCCGCCGGGAAACGAGTACTCCCCGGCCCCGTGCGAGTCAAGCCGCTTGCTCAAGAGCACTTTGCCGTCTTTGATAATCATCACGCCGACGCCGGCTTTTGGTCGCAGTACATCCGTAGGATTCTGGGACATTTTTGTTAAGACCCCCCCGAATATTGAGGCTTTGAAAGCTGCAGTCCACTTATCTGGACTTATCTTGACTTACTCATTTATCTCGACTGATTTTGACTTACTTTTTACTATACCGCAGCTCAATCCGCTGGTCGTCGCGCAAAACGAAGTCGCTGCCGTTGGTGTGCGGAGCGCCGTTAACCAGCATCTCCAGCGCGTAGCCGGGCCGATCGATTGATGTACCCCAGACCGCGAAGAAATCACCGAGCCGAAACGTCTTACCCGGCTGGCTGCTCTCGATGTGGAGTTCGCCAGTCGTGTCGTGGGTGTGAACTTCGGCCATGCAGCCCGGGATGATGCCGACGTTCGCCGGAATGATCTCGGCAACGCCGTCAATGGTAATCATCACGGTTGCGTGGAAGTGCTGGCTCAAGTTCTCATGGCCATCGATGCAAGCTACCGGCGTGTTGCGAAAGTGAACGGGAGGCGCTTTGAACTGCTGCCAGATAATGAGGGCAATCACCACGACAATCAAGCCAAGCCCGGGCAGGTAGCGCAGGATTTTTTTTATTCCCGTGGTCATACTACTGCTTCGAAGTATTGCGGCCAGATTTTCTTTTTAATGGTTGCCATAAGGTTACGGTCCAATGGTAGTACATGTTAATGCCTTCTAAGATGCCGGAAGTAAAATAGTCAGACAGCTTGATCTTGTTCAGGTCGAGCCATTGATAGCCGGTGTGCTCCTCGCTCGTTTTTACTTCCCCGCCTAAAAGCTCGGCCTCGAAAAAGAGGTACAAGACATGGGTATCTTTCGCGCTGCCCGCTGCTGAAGCGGCAATCAGATGCCGACCAAGGGCAACCGGCTTTTGCCACAACTGAAACTTGACGTCTCCAATTTCTTCGGCCGCTTCCCGCTTGATAATTTCGGCTAAACTAAGCTTACATTCGTCCGTATCAATCCGGCCGCCGGGCAAATCGTAGTATCCGGCAAAGCTGCCCTGGTCCACGGCTTTGAGCGCCAGTATTTCGCCCTTGCTATTTTTTAGCAGCAGCTTGAGGGAAACTTGGTAAAGATCCTTTTCTTTGCCGGTAGATTTTGTAGAATTCTTCGGACTTATTTTGGAGTCCATAGCGCTACTACCTCCTTAGCCACCGTAGAAATTTCTGGCGGAAGTTGGTTTTTATTGAACCATGAAGCTTCTTGAATCTCGTTGGGATCAATTTTTATCGTTCTATTATTTGCCATACCAACGTAACAATGGATCGTGTCTCTTTTGTGTTCCCACGTGCTCAAAAGTTCGCCAATCTTTCGCAGTTCTTTGATTCGCAAGCCCACCTCCTCCAAGACCTCTCGCTCAGCCGCAGTCTTTGGTGCTTCATTTGTTCTGACGGCGCCTCCGGGAAACGTCCAGATACTTTTTCCGTAGGTATTTTTTATCATCAAGACATCACGCTCGGATTCCACTACTACCTTAACCCCCGTTGTCTTTGGTCTGAAGAGAAACCAATACCAATTCCTTATCGGCCTGACCAGCTTGTAAAATACTTTTTTCATCTTGCATCCCAAGCATGGAAATCTTATGATTCTTCCAAAATGATTTTTTGCTTGAACGCCCCGCGTTCGTCGCGTTTCTTTTTTTGGACCTCGACAATCTGCTCAATGGTCCAGCCCTGCTGCTCCAAAATGGCGGTGATCACTTCAAACACGTCGGCCATCTCTTCGATGGATTCAGCGCTAAGGTATTCCTCGGCCTCTTCGCGTAACTTTTCTTTGAGCTTCTGCCGGTACTCCGCTTTGTCGGCAACGTGGGTGATGGGGTTGCCGCCTTTACCCTTAATGTAGTCGGGGATTTTATCTCTGACCAGCTTATGGTACTTCATACTTTTCCGCCATTAAGGTACTCGCCGCAGCCTATTTTTTCCGCTTCTTTATTGTAATTGCCCGCCATCGGGATGATGTTTCGGATTCCGCCAGCCGGATCGGCTACATCGCCGGCGTACCGGGGAATGAGGTGGACATGCACATGGGCGATGGTCTGACCGGCGGCCGTTCCCTCGTTCAAACCGACATTGTAGCCGTCGGGACGGTGCTCGCGGTCAATGAGTAACTTTGTTTGTCTGAGCAAATCGTACAGTTCTTTGAGCTCTGGTTTTGTCAGCTGAAAAAACGACCCGACGTGTTTTTTTGGCACGATTGCCGCGTGCCCCGGAGAAACGGGAAAATCATCGAATCGGGAGAAAAAAGAATCGGTTTCCGTAATTCGCTTATCGTCGGTACTGCTCTGAATGTCGCAGAAAAAGCATTTCATACTCTGCCGGTGTACCTCTGTGTCTCAGGATGTTTTAAAAATTTTTCGATGAGTGCTATGTCTTCCAAGTCTTTTTTCCTCTCGAGTAACTTCTTCCATCTAAGTACTTGCTCAAGCTTCACAAACGGCAGGCCCAGAATCATCTCCGCTTCTTGGATTAACGCTTCGATGTCCCACGGGCCGGGTTTCCAGTCTTTCCAAAGCTCAATTTCATCATAGCAGAGGCATGGGCTTTTGTCCGGCGAAGTCTTAAGCTGCCAGCCGTTACTTTGACATTTGTCCCAAAGATCTTCGGTCGCGATAATATCAATGTCACTGCACTGCCGTAGCCCCCTGATACCCAGGGGTGCGCTGCCGAATAGCGCGTATGCACCGAACGCGAAGTTCAGCTTTCTAACTTTTCGAAAGAGTTTTTGGTTACTCGTAGGATATTTATTCTTTTCTAAAGCAAGTTTTCGTCTTACTATGCTCTCGTGTGCCTATTTATTGCACCGAGCCGCCAGCGCAAAATCAAAAAAGTATTGGGAAAAATCAGCCAAGCGGCTGCCGTAGGTTTCCCCGCCCAAGAACGCGTCAATGAGCAGCTCTCGCAGCCTGGTCAGCTCTTTGAGCCGGCCCCGCCACCGATCATCCCCAATGGTCATATCCAGCAGCTCGAGCGCCCGGTCAAACGCTTGCCGGCAGTGATCCTGATCCTTGGTTTCCCAGTGAGCCGACCGGCTGATCTCACTGCCGACATTGGCCAGCTGTTCGACCAGGGAAAGCTTCTGCCAGCCGCCGCTGGCTAACGTTTGGTGGAAACGAGTCATACGCTACCGCTGAACTATGTTACCTACTACTTCCATAATCCGTGCGCGAACAGCCGTATCTTCGATTCCCCGCGAACGGTTGCCCTGGGACGGCCTCACGTTGATCACCGAATCAAAGACGATCCAATCATCGCTTGGCTTGGCTGGGTATACGTTGATCCCCCAGAGGTCGGCCTGGCGCGACCCGTCTTCGAGCAGCAGCGCCTCTTCGTCGGCGTGCAGCTCACCGCCGATTGCCATCAGCGTTCGGCCAACGTCAACCACCGCCTTGACCATATCGCCAAACTGGTTTTTGGCAATCTCGCGTAACGTTTCGCGGGTGATTGATTTAACGATTTCGATTTTATTTTCCATGATACTGCTTGATTTTTTTGATCTTATTCCCAAGTCCGCAGGAACTTAACATCATCTGGCAGATAATCTATTCCTTGAAATTCCTTTACAACGATAGACTTTATTCTTTGCCTGATTTCAGGTATGACGAAAGTAATCGTCATTTCTTTTTCTCCACCTATGCTTTCGCAGTCATCTTCAATAAGAATATCTGGAATAATCCTTTCAGCAATATCTTTATACGATTCTCCGTCCCTTCTGAACAATACTTCTCCCTCTGGAAAATTATACTTCCTTAAAACCAATTTATCCCTTTCTACATCAATTTCTGATTCATGAGAACCCAAGTAGATTATTTCTGCACCCTGTCGTTTCCAGTTACTCAACTTTTCTACGGCACTTCCTATAGGGATATAAGATTCATAATCAAGGACTGATTCCTCTCGATCCAAACTTTGTTGAACTCGTTCCCCTTGAGTCTTGCCAGCCGCATTTCTGTGCATGATCGTTGTTCCGTGAAGGAAAATCAATATTTTCATATATATTTATTTTCCATGGCACTTCTACGCTTTTAATACTGCCCCGCAGGGATTTTCTTTATTTTAAGCCGTTTTCTGACTTGTGAACCTGCCGAATTGCTCAAAATATAGAAAATGTCATGCGGGTAAAAATTTGACAAGCATACTCAGCTATGCTAATATGTTCTCAGAACCAATCCTAAACTAAGGAGGACACAATGACTGCATTTCAAGAAATCTGGAATGTCTTTTCTACTGGTAAGGGCGCTGTGCAGGGACTCGATGCCATCTCTCTTTCGGCAGTATTCCGAATCGCTGAGATGGAGCTTCGAAACGACTTCCGGGCTAAATCAATGCGCGAAGGATTCCTCGAACATGAACCTCGTACCATCGGCCAGCTTATCAGTTCAGATCTACTCGACGAGCTCGTTCAGGAAATCAAGAACCATACGCGATTCAATGGCACTGTTGTTCTCAACACAGATGGTCGGCGTCGCTACGAGAATCTGGCTGATGTCGGATTCATGATCACTGACCGTGGGTTCAAAACGGTGATTCTTTCTCGCGACGGCATTCAGTCGACATAACGCTTCGTGCTCGGGCCCAACTCTTCGGAGAAGGGCCTTTTCTTTTCCTACGCCCCATGACATCTTTTAAATTTTTTGCCGCTCCCGCAGGGGCAGGGATCGTTGCGGCCGACACGGGCGCCCTGGTAGTGGGTCTGGTCGTCGCTCGGTAAACTCTGGCGGTGGGCTTCGACTTCCCGTTGCTGCGGCGTAGGCCCTGAAGCAGCCGCGGCAATGGCTGACTGGCCGTCGGACATGGTTTTAGCCGGCGCGCTTAAAGTAATCGACCCGGCCGCCTGCTCCATCACCGAAGGCGCGAGCTGCCGCGCTACGCCGACCTTGTAGATGCTGTAGACGATCTGCTTTTGGATCAGCTTGAGCAGGTCCTGAAAGAGCCGGTACGATTCGTTTTTGTACTCGATCAGCGGGTCGCGCTGGCCGTAAGCGCGCAGCCCTATGCCGGCGCGCAGATGGTCAATGGCTTCGAGGTGCTCGATCCACAGCATGTCGATGCTGCGCAGCATGATGCCCCGCTCGATCTTGCGCATCGAGGTTTCGTCGCTGGTGGCGGCAATGATGTGCTCCTCGAGCTGGTTGTAGGCTTCGACCGCCTGCTTGAAGAGGCAGCCGATCAGCTTGCCGCGGCTGTCGCGGTCGGCGAAGTCGTCGTCGGCTTCGTCTTGAATGTCGGTGAGCTTGAGCCGGGCTTCGGGCGGCATGGGAAAGATGGTGTGGGCTACCTCGTAAATTTCTTCGATGTTCCAGCCGCTCTCGTCGTCGCCGGCGGTGTGAAACGTTACGACGTCAACGATCTCCTGCTTGACGTAGTCGAGGAGCTGGGTTTTGAGGTCTTCACCCCCGACGATTCGGTGGCGCTTCTGGTAGATCGCCGTGCGGTGCTTGTTGATGATGTCGTCGTACTCAACCAGGTGCTTGCGGATGTCGAAGTGGTGGCCCTCAACCTTCTCCTGGGCGCGCGAGAGCGCCTTGGACACCATCCGGTTTTCCAGCGGCATATCGTCGGGAACCTTGAGCGCCTCCATCATCCCTTTGATTCGGTCTGAACCGAAAATCCGCATCAGGTCGTCGTCCATCGAAACGTAGAACTGGCTCGCGCCCGGGTCGCCCTGTCGGCCGCTGCGGCCGCGCAGTTGGTTATCAATTCGCCGCGACTCGTGGCGCTCGGTGCCGAGCACCAGCAGCCCGCCGGCCGCTTTGACCTTTTGTTCTTCGTCGGGGTCAACCGGGTCGCCGCCGAGCTTGATGTCCACGCCGCGGCCGGCCATGTTGGTCGCTACCGTGACCGCGCCGAGGCGTCCGGCCTGGGACAGGATCTCGGCTTCGCGCTCGTGCTGCTTGGCGTTCAGGACGTTCACCCTGATGCCCGCTTGCTCCAGCCGCTCGGCCAAAATTTCGTTTTTCTCAATCGAGATCGTGCCGATCAGCACCGGAGTGCCCTGCTCGTGGCGGGCCTTTACCTCGGCGACAATCGCCTTAAACTTGCCAGTTTCGTTTTTGTAAATCCGGTCCGGCAGGTCTTGCCTGACCATCGGCTGGTTGGTGGGCACGACCGCCACTTCCAGGCCGTAAATTTTGAAAAATTCTTCAACCTCGGTCGCCGCCGTGCCGGTCATGCCGGCGAGCTTGGCGTAGAGGCGAAAGTAGTTTTGAAAGGTGATGGTCGCCAGCGTCCGGCTCTCGCGCTTGACCTCGACGCCCTCCTTGGCTTCGATCGCCTGGTGGAGGCCCTCGCTGTAGCGCCGGCCCAGCATCAGCCGGCCGGTGAACTCGTCAACGATGATGACCTCGCCGTCCTTGACCACGTAGTCGCGGTCGCGCTTGTAGAGGGCGTGGGCCCGCAAGGCCTGCTCGATGTGGTGAACCTCGGAGATGCCGCGGTCGGTGTAGATGTTTTCCACCCCGAGCAGCTGTTCCATCTTGGCGATGCCCGCTTCGGTCAGGGTGGACGCGCGCATCTTTTCGTCAACGTTGTAGTCTTCGTTTTCCTGCAGCCGGGTTACGAGTTTGGCGAACTGGCGGTACTGGTCGGTTGACTCCATGTCCGGCGCCGAAATGATCAGCGGCGTCCGGGCCTCGTCAATCAGAATCGAGTCAACTTCGTCAACGATGGCGTAGCGCAGGTCTCGCTGAACCATCTGGCTGCGCTCCTGCACCATGTTGTCGCGCAGGTAGTCGAAGCCAAATTCGTTGTTGGTGCCGTAGGTGATGTCCGCGGCGTAGGCTTCCTTGCGGCTGACCGGTCGCAGATGCCGCAGCCGGCTGTCGGTGTGGTTTTCATCAATAAACTCGGGGTCAAAGACGAACGCCGCGTCGTGGACGATGACGCCGGTCCGCAGCCCCAGCTGGTGGTAGATCGGCCCCATCCAGCCGCAGTCCCGCCTCGACAGGTAGTCGTTGACGGTTACCAATTGGGCGCCTTTACCCTCGAGCGCGTTGAGGTAGAGCGGCAGGGTGGCGACCAGCGTTTTGCCTTCGCCGGTTTTCATTTCGGCGATTTTTCCCTGGTGCAAAATCATGCCGCCGAGCAGCTGGACGTCGAAGTGGCGCAGCCCCAGCGTCCGCTTCGAGGCTTCGCGCACGCAGGCGAACGCCTCGGGCAGCAGATCGTCGATGGTTTTGCCGTTGGCAAGTTCAGCCCGGAACCGTTGCGTCTGTTCCTTAAGCTGGTCGTCCGAAAACGCCTCGAACCGCGGCTCGAGCTGGTTAATTTTTTCGGCCAGTGGTTTGAGCCGGAGGACAATCCGATCGTCGGGCTTGTTTGGATTGGCGAATAGACTGGATAAGATGCTCATACTAGCTTCATTAGCGTACCAGAAAAGTGCTTTGTAATCAAGCTTAGTTTATAGCTAATCGCATATCGCAAATCGCTTATAACGTATTACCAGAGCCGATAAGCGATTCGCAATTTGCGATTTACCCGATGGTTGACAAAATTATAGAATTATGATATTATGCTTTGAAACCTAAAAATGGTTTTTTGTACCCTAAAACAAGAGAAAGAGAGGAATAAGTCCATGAGAATACTCGTGGTTGATGACGAGCCGGCAGTCCGAGAAGTGACACGTGGTTCTTTAGAGGGCCTTGGCCACGAGGTGGTAACTGCTGCGGACGGCAAGATCGCAATTGAGCTACTCCAAGCCGAGTCGTTCAATTTCGACGGGATCTTCACGGATCTTGAAATGCCGAACATGTCAGGTATCGAGCTGCTCAACGAGGTCAGGCACCGCGTCAAGTTTAATCTGCCGGTGTTCTGTATTACCGGCCAGAGTGCGCCCGCTGATCTCGAACACCTGCGAACATTGGGTTTTGCTGCAGTGCTACCCAAGCCATATCGCCGTGATGATCTCAAGGCCATGCTTAACAGCATTCCGGCCGCTTAGCAATAGTCGCCGGTTGATTTCTCTCTGCGTACTCGAAAGGGGCACCCATGTAATGGAGCCCCTTCTTTATTTAGCTTGTAGCTTCTTAGCTTTTTATAAAGGCGAAGCGAGCACCTACTCGCCTAAAAAGCTACAAGCTCCCTAAAACCCGACCAGCTGTATCTCTTCCTGGAGCTGAATGCCCAGCTGGTTACGCGCCCGCATCTTAATGTCGGACATCAGCGTAATGACGTCTTCGGCCGTCGCGTCACCGGCGTTGACGATGAACGCGCCGTGCTTTTCCGACACCTGCGCCCCGCCGATCTGCTTGCCCTTTAAGCCCAGCTTATCAACGATAAAGCTTACCGG
>MHIL01000037.1:7200-10954 GCA_001817495.1 Candidatus Buchananbacteria bacterium RIFCSPHIGHO2_02_FULL_56_16 | reverse complement strand
GGTTGTAGGCGTCCACTTGGGCTCGTTCTTTGGCAACGTCGCCAGGCCGGAGCTGCATCGTCGCCGAGAGCACGACCATTGTTGGGTCAGTCTTGAGCATGCTGTGGCGGTACGAGAACACAAGTGCCGGTGGCGTCAACGTCTTAATTGCGCCGCGGTGGTAGACGGTTGCTTGGGTAACGACGTTGCTCATCGCCTCGCCGTAGGCGCCGGCGTTGCCCCGGATCGCGCCGCCGATGGTGCCGGGAAGGCCGGCCGCCCAGGCCCAGCCAACCAAGCCGGCTTTGAGCGTCGCCTCGAGGACCTCGGTGATGATGGCGCCCGATTCAGCGTAAACCGTCTCACCCTTAATTTCAAACGCTCGGTTTTCCGGTTTGATGACCAGGCCGTTAAACCCCTGGTCAGAGACTAAAATGTTGCTGCCGGCACCGAGGATGAAGTAGGCTACCTTGCTCGCCTCGGCCGTCTTGAGCGCGGTGATCAGTTCCTCGCTGGTTTTGGCAATATAAAAGTACGCCGCCGGTCCGCCGATGTTGAACATGACGTGGGAAGCGAGTGGTTCGTTTTGTTTGAGCGCGCGGCCGAGTTTCTGCTTGAGGCTGTTAGGCATAGCTTTTTCTTATGGCTACGTTAGATGCAATGACCAATCACCAAGCACCAATTTTCAGGCAATCAACAATTACCAAATCAGAAGGTCCAATTTTTGATGTGCATTTGGTTATTGAAAATTGGGACTTGGTGATTGTTTGATGATTGGAATTTGGTCATTGGTTATTCTGGATAAGCTTATCTCTGACCTGATACACATTGCCCGCGCCCATCGTAACAACCACGTCGTCGGGCTTGAGCTGGCTGCGGAGCGCGGCGACGGTCTGCTCCACGCTGCCGCTGTAGGCGGCGTTTGGGTGCGTTTGTCTAACTGCATCGGCGAGATCCTTTGAGGTGATGTCAACGGCGTGCTCGCGAGCCGAGTCGAAGATGTCCATGAGTAACACGATGTCAACGTCGGAGAAGCTCTTGGCGAAGTCAGCGAGCAGCGCCTTGGTCCGGGACGCCATGTGCGGCTGGAACACGCAGACGATTCGCCGGTCGGGATACCGGCGGCGAACCGTTTCCAGCGTCGCTTTAATCTCGCTCGGGTGGTGGCCGTAGTCGTCAACGAAGGTGATGCCCTTGCTTTCGGTTACCTCGAACCGCCGCTGGGTACCGGAGAACGTTTGCAGGCCGTCTCGGATCGTCTCGAGCTCAATGCCGGCCTTGAGCGAAACGATGATGCAGGCGAGCGCGTTTAACACGTTATGCCGGCCTAAAATGTTCGTTGAGAACTCGTCAATGTCAATACCCTCCCGCTTGACCCGAAACACCATCCGATCAGGCTCCTGGCGGATGTCATGGGCTTGCCAGAGGTTGCGTTCAGTGAGGCCATAGGTAGCGACCTTCTGCTCCTGGCCGCTGATAACCTTACGGACGCTCGGCCAGTCGCCGCAGGCAACCACAAGGTCGGAGGTTACGCCAACCAATTTTTTAAAGGCCGCTTCGATCGCCTGGGTGTCCGGGAAAATATCGACGTGCTCCCACTCGATGCTGGTGATAATCGAGATTGCCGGCTGCAGGTCGAGGAACTTGGGCGTAGGATCGTCGTGGCTGCGGCTGTACTCGTCACCCTCGACGATGAAGTAGTCTCCCGCTGCCCAGCGGGCGTTGCTGCCCAGGTTGGGCACCGTGCCCGTACCGACCAAGAAGCTCGGCTGCAAGCCGGCGCGGGTAAACAGGTGGGCGAGCAGCGCGGTAGCGGTGGTTTTGCCGTGGACGCCGGTGACGGCAATGGTTTTTTTCTCCCGGCTCAAGAGCCCCCGCAGCTCGGCGTCACTGATGATTGGGATGCCGCGCCGTTTGGCTTCGGCGACTTCCACGTTATCGGTACCCCACGAGGTGCCAACGACGACCAGGTCAGGTTGGCCGTCGAGGTGGGCCGGGTCAAAGGATTCAAGCACGGTAATCCCCTCCCGATGGAGGGTGTCGTCGGTGATAAACTTTAGAGCGACGTCGGACCCGCTGACTGCCATACCCCGCTGCTTGCAGATCACCGACAAACCGGCCATGGCCACGCCCTTGATGCCGATGAAGTGTATTGTCTTGACAGTCTTAAGATTAACCATAGTAAACGTAGTCAGCTTTTAGCTGTTAGCTTTTAGGGTAAAGAAGGCTGCCTTGTCACCGCACCCGCTAACAGCTAAAAGCTATAAGCTTTAGACTTAGTTTTGGCATTACAGGCCGAGGTCTCGCTTAATTTTCGGCAGCGCCTCGAGCGCCGCCAGCCGGCCCTCGCGGATGCAGAAGTCAACCAGGCTGACGCTGGTGCGCCGCACCCGGCTCACGTCGGGCGTAATGAGCGCGTCATAGGGGTAGGCGTTGTGGTAGAGGTTTTTAATCTGGGTGGTGGACAGCCGAAACGTTCGGGCCATGAGCTGAAAGGTATTTAAGGTTTCATGACTCTTGGTGAATTTTTCGGCCGCCGCCTGACGGCGGAAGAGCCGCCGGAAGTTGGCGATGCTGCGGGTGATCAGGTTGGGCTGGCGGGAGACGTCCACGGCGATGACGTAGTCGGCTCCGCGGGCGTACAGGACCTTCGAGGGAATCATATTAAGATTAGCGCCGTCAACCAAGATTTGGTTATTGATCGTCACCGGCACAAAGATACCGGGTACGGCGGTACAAGCCTGGATTCCGGTGCTGACCAAGCCCTCTTCGATGATAACTTCTTCCATGCTGCGCAGGTCGGTCGCGGTCATCAGCACCTGCTTGTTGAGCTGGATGAAGTGCTTATCACCGACAAACTCTTCAAAGAACTTACGGCTGCGTTCGCCCTTGAGTAGGCCGTGGCGCGGGATGGTGGGCTGGAAGATGACCTGCCAGTAGTCGCGCCGGCTGCCTTCCGAGAGCCGTTTTTTCATCATCGGCAGCGTACCGGCGGCGTAGGCCGCGCCGATGGCCGCGCCGGAGCTGCAGCCCGAGATAAGGTCAATCGGGATGCCGTTTTCTTCAAGCACCTCAATGACGCCAATCTGGGCGGTCGCCCGGATGAAGCCGCCGCTTAACGCCAATCCAACTTTTTTTCTTTTAGCTTCTTCGGCCATAGTGACGAATCACGAGGTCAGCGATGGTATCAGCCGCGTCGTCCGGTAAGAGCTTGCGTAGGTTACGGCTCAACGTTTCGCGCTGGACGGGGTTGTCGAGAAGCGTCTGGATCGCTGTGGTGAGCTGCGCTGCGGTGAGCTCGCGTTCGTCGAGCCGGAGCGCGGCGTTGTACTTAATAAACTGGGTGGCGTTCGCTTCCTGGTGGCTGGCGCTGATGGGTATAAGGATTGTGGGCTTGGCAGTCGCCGCCAGCTCGCTCAACGCCGACATACCCGCCCGGCTCACCACCAGGTCGGCGACAGCGTAAGCATCAGCCAGCTTGCTGGTCAGAAAATCGTAACCGCGGTAACGCGCGTGCGAGGCAACCCGAGCGGCCTTGCCGCCGGTGAGGTGGATTACCTGGCAGAAGGTGACCAGCCGGGGCAGGCTCTCGAGGACGAGCTCGTTCAACCGCCGGGCGCCGGTCCCGCCGCCCATAATCAGCACCGTGGGTACGTTGGGATCCAGCTGAAAGGATTCATAGCCTCGCTGCCGGCTGCCGGCGCTGATGTCCGGCCGGACGGGATTCCCGACGACCGTAACCTCTTGGTTGGGAAAATCGGCTCGTGATTTTTCA
>MHIL01000037.1:3116-7192 GCA_001817495.1 Candidatus Buchananbacteria bacterium RIFCSPHIGHO2_02_FULL_56_16 | reverse complement strand
CGTGATGACGGTCGCCCGCCGCGCCATCAGCTTGTTGGCCAGCCCGGGTTCGACGTCCTGCTGGTGAATGAACGTCGGTTTAGCCAAGAGCTGGGCGGCGAGGACCAGCGGCACTGAAACAAACCCGCCGGCCGAGAGCACGGCGTCGGGTTTGAAACGGTTTACCATTGCCAGTGACTGTAAAAAACCAATCGTAATGAGCAGCGGATCGGTAATGTTTCTCCAGCTGGCGTAGCGACGCAGCTTGCCGGAAAAGATTGGCCGGATCGGTATGCCGTACTCGCCGATGAGCCGGTGCTCCGGTCCGCGGCGCGTCGCCACCCACAGGAATTCGGTTTGAGGCTCGCGTTGCCGAATCGCCTGGCAGACCGCGAGCAGGGGGCTGACCGAGCCGATCGTCCCGCCGCCGGAGAGCATAATCTTCATAGCAGCTGTAGAGTACCAGATTTTACACTAAAAAGCAATCCTTCCAGCTTTTAGCTTTGAGCTGTTAGGGTATAGAAGATCGCTTTGCTATGCGCCATCTAACAGCTATCAGCTAAAAGCTATAAGCTTTCCCCCGGAGTATTGCTTAAGATCGTCTTGAAATACTAATCAAAATTCCCCCCGCGGCCAGGGTGCTGGTCAGCGCCGTGCCGCCGTAGCTGATGAACGGCAGCGGGATGCCGGTCAGCGGCAGCAGTCCGACCATTGCCCCGATGTTAAAGAACGCCTGGCTGGCGAACCAGGTAGAGATCCCGACCGCGAGGTACCGGCCGTAGTCGCTTTGGGTTTGCTGGGCGAGCTTGAAGCCGCGCAGCAGCAGGGTGAGGAACACGGCAATGAGCAACCCGGAGACGATGAAGCCGAGCTCCTCGGCGACGATGGCGAAAATCGAGTCGCCGATAACCTCGGGCAGGTAGGCCAGCTTCTGGCGCGATTGGCCCAGGCCGAGGCCAAACCAGCCGCCGGAGCCGATGGCCAAAAACGCCTGATTGATGTGGTAGCCGATGCCTTCAGGATCAAACTCAGGGTGGAGAAAGGTCATCAGCCGCGCGGCGCGGTAGGGCGCCTGGGCGATGAGCAAGCCCAGCAGGCCGACGCCCGCGACGAACAGACCAGCCAAGTGCCTGGGCCGGCCGCCGGCGACGAAGTACATCACCAGCGCGATTGCCACAACCACCGCGAGGGTACCGATATCCGGCTGTAAAATAATCGGCAGGCTGATGACCGAGAGGATGAGGATGAAGGGTATAAGGCCGTTCCAAAAATCGCGGGTCATCTCTTTGCCGCGCTGGCTGAACCAGGCCGCCAAAAATAAAATCAGCAGCAGCTTGACCATTTCCGTCGGCTGGAATGAAACGCCGGCGATGCGCACCCAGCTGCGCGCCCGGCCGTAGGTCATCCCGAGACCGGGAATGAACACCAGTACCAGGAGTACCAGCGCGGCGATGAGGAACCAGATCGCGTAGCGTTCCATTTTTTGGTAGCTGATGCGGGAGAACGCCACTAAGAGTACCAGGCCGGGCAGCAGGCCGAAGAGCAGCTGGTGGCGGAAGAGGTAGTAGGTGTCCTGGTATCGGCGAAACGATTCCTGGTTGCTGGCTGACGAGAGCACAATCAAGCCACCGATGGTGAGCACCGTAATAAGACTAACCAGCAGGTAGTCGACTCGTCCCCTGCTCGCCGTTTGAGCAGACAAGGCCGGCCAGCGCCAGCGGCGTACTTTCTTCCTCTTTTTGAAACCAAACTGCTTTACCCGCATACCCCGTAGTGAAACTTCGATTGTTTATAACGTTTTGACCGCAGCTTCGAACTGCGTTCCCCGATCGAACTCATTGGTAAACAAGCCAAAGCTGGCGCTGGCCGGCGAGAGGAGCACGACGTCTCCCCGCTCGCTCAAGCTCGCGGCAATGCTGACGGCCTCGACCATCGTCGGCACCTCGGTAACCAGCGGCGTGAATCGCACCGTCCGCAGCGCCCTGATGATTAACTCGCTGCCTGGCCCAGCAAACAGCACCACCGCTTTGCAGGCGGCGGCAATCAGCTTGGCGAGCGCCTGGTACTCGGCGGCGGGGATTTTTTTTGAGGCGCCGCCGGCGATTAAGACTACCCTGCCGCTAACGGTCCGCAGCGCGGCGATCGTGGCTTGCGGCGTGGTGGCGGCGGTGTCGTTAACGTAGGTTACGCCCGCCCGCCGCGTTACTGTTTGCAGACGGCTGTCCAGACCGTGAAAGCGTTTGACAACCGCCTTGAGCTGTCGGGACGAGACACCGAGCGCCGCGGCAACGCAGGCCGCCGCCAGGACGTTTTCCAGGTTGTGCTCACCCGGCAGCCGAATGTCGGCGGTTGTAAACAGCGGCGTCTGCCGGCCGTTCTGCCGGAACCAGACCGTTCCCCGGCTGACGAAGCAGCCGTTCTGGTTGGCAAATTGTTTTTTTGAAAACCAAAGCCGGCGGCCGCGTACTTGAGCGCCCACGGTTTTAGTGGTTGGGTTATCGCGGTTGATGATCGCGAGGTCGGTGGGCGGCTGGTGGGCGAAGATATGTTTTTTGGCGGCGAGGTACGACCCCATCGTCGGGTACCGGTTCAGATGGTCGGGGTAAAAGTTTGTCAGCACCGCTATCTGCGGGCTTCGGCGGTGGCTGCCGAGTACCTCGAGCTGCCACGAGGACAATTCGAGCACCGCGATATCCTTGGGCCGGATCCGATCGAGCATACCGAGCAGCGGTTGCTGGGGCAGGCCGGCCAGCCAGACCCGCTGCTTGCCCGCGGCTAAAAACGCCGCGATCAGACTCGCGGTCGTAGACTTGCCCCGGGTGCCGGTGACGCCGACAATCGGCGCCGGGCAGCGTGAAAAAAACAGGCTGGCGTCGTTTTCAATAGTGGCGCCCGCGCGCCTGGCGGCACGCAGGTAGATTGAAGACCGGGGTACACCGGGATTCTGAATCACGGTGGTCGTCGTCTGAAAGTCACTGATCCGGTGCCGGCCCAGCCTGAACCGCACTCGCCGGCGTTCGGTGGCCGGGAGTTGACGCAGGGAGGGCTCGAGCTGGCGATTGGTTTTTACATCAGTCACCGTTACCCGCGCGCCGTGCTTGACCAGCCAGCGCACGGTGGCGAGCCCGCCGCCGTGCAAGCCGAGGCCCATGACGAGCACTTTTTTGTTTCTTAATCCATTTTTTTTCATGTGGATAACTCTTGCTTTTTTCTAAATATGCTATATTGAAATCACTGACGATAGCAGTGTCGTTAGTTATAAACTGCAGAATCCCGCTTAGGCGGGATTTTTTGCCTTTATCGCCCCCATTGACAGATTATTTGACAAGATTTGTAAAAAAATGTAACATTAAATCACAAAAACCTGTATTCCAAACTGTCACCGGATGGTGGCGTGGTTGGGACAACCAGTCTAGGAACGTGGTTGGAAAAGGCCTTAAAAAGGCTTTTTTTTGTTAGCTAAATAGCCAAATGTCTTCAATATGCTTTTGAATTATTCAAATCCAAAAACTTCCAATCCTTCAAATCGTTTGAATTGTAAGCATATTTTTTACTATCATTGAACCGCCAGCTATTCTTGTCTTTCAAAACAATGCCGCCAAACAAATTTTTGGTTTTTTTGTTTTCCGTTGCAATATATTCTGCCAGTCCTTCGGCGCGTTCCTTTGCAGTTTTGGCATAAATCCCGCCTTTTGTATCAAACAAGCCAAGCCGTCCATCATTGAGCATTACCACGAAATCAAGGTAAAACGGCTTATCCTGACCATTCTCAACGTATGGCACGGCAAAATATGAGCCGTCCTGCCCGCCGTTTTTAAACCACCATTTCACTTGTTTGGCTTTTTCCAGATATTCAATAAATGAAACCTCAACATCGCTGTCTTCCTCAAAAAGCGAAAGATTGTCAGTGCCTTTTGTTTTGGCGAAATACGGCTGAACAATGGATCGTTTGTAATCCTTCTCAATGAAATTCAAATTGTAGTTAATTATCCTCGGCACATTCCACGGCTCGTCATTTCGCACAATTTCGTGTTTGCCCTTGCCAACAACATCTTGGTAAAGTTCTTTGGCCCGATTGATAACATCAACCACGGCTT
>MHIL01000037.1:0-3098 GCA_001817495.1 Candidatus Buchananbacteria bacterium RIFCSPHIGHO2_02_FULL_56_16 | reverse complement strand
GGCCCGATTGATAACATCAACCACGGCTTGGCGGTTTTCTTCGGCTAAAACAATGGCTTGAATTTTTGGCCAGTCATCAACGCCCATCTTGAACGACTTATCAAAGAAGCGATACAAAGAATCGTTAATGCGCTTTATGGAGCGAAGCTCTGGGGCAAACGGCGCAAGATTTTCCCGTGCGAAATAGTCAAAAGCGTTTTGTAGTTCAACTTCGTTTTTCGGAATATCCAGCGTGCCTTTCTTCTCAATACTTTTTGTTTCTTTGTCCACATCGGTAACTTTTCCGCTCGCGATCAGCTTGGTATCAACAATGCTATGGTTGAGAGAAATTCGCTCTTTGAGTTTCAATTCATCAGCCGCTTGAAAGAAAATAGGGACAAAATCAGATGACAAGCGGGTTTCTTCGCGGAACCTCTTGGAATGATAAGAAGTCAGATCAATATCTTTGTAATCTTCGCGCCGTTTGCCCTCAAAAACCGTAATGTATTCTTTGGCAATATCTTCGGCGATACCAATGTTGCTCAAACTGGTATAAACATAGCCAAGATTTAATTCCGCATTTTTGTAATGTTCATGTTCAGGCATACGCATAATGCGTCCGATGGTCTGAATGGAAAACACGATACTTTTCCATTCGCGGAACAAAACTAAAATTGCGGCACGTGGACAATCCCAGCCCACGGCGATGGCCTGTTTGAAAATCATCACTTCAACTTCGTTTTCGTTCTTCTCAATATTTTCAAGGTTGATTTTGCTGTCTTTGTCCGAAAGGTAAATCGCCAGCTTTCCATTTTCCGTTGTAATGCCGTATTTGCCGAGCAACTGCACTACTGCGTCTTTTTTATCAACCAATCCCATGCGATTGTCGGGAATTTGAATGAGTATGAGCGGATTAACATTTGACCCTTCCGTCTCGTATAACTTGGCAAGTTCAACGCGCTTTTTCAAAGCGGTTTCCACCACAATTTCGTCAGCTGTTTTGTCCGCGAGTTTTTTATCCAGCTTAAAATCTTCAAATCCGGGGTTGATAACAATTTCTTTCTTGATCATTCCCTCGTCTTTGACATCTTTCAGTTCAACCTCAACGCCACGGAATACGCCTTTGAGTTGAGGAGTTGCCGAAACTTCAATCGTTATCTTTGGGCCGATATCCTCAATCAGTTCTTTGGATTTTTCCGTTTCGGCGTTGCGGTGGCTTTCGTCAATGATGAGAATAACGATCCGTCCTTCGTCTTTGGTGCGGGCGACAATGTTGGAAAGGTTGTTGTCCCGCTCGTTTTCGCGGACATAGATATTGCCTTTCTTGTTGATACTTGCCCAGTTCAGAAATAAAATCTCATTTTCGCTGATTTTTCGCTCGTCCAAGTCCTCAAAATACGAGCATTTGAGGCCAACCCCAAACTGGTCATAGTATTTTTTCAAACTGTTTCGGCTTTGGTCGTGCAGTTTATTGACAGCAATCCAGATAAACGAAAACTTTTTGCCGTCAATACGCGAATCAATAAGCCGCTTCAAAAACTCCGCCATCATCAGCGTTTTGCCGGAGCCAGTCGGCGACTTGAAAATGCAGATTTTGTTTCCTTCCACATCCAAAAGCTCGTTGACTTCCTGCTTCAACTTTACGATGGCTTTTTCTTGGTAGTTTTTGAATTCAATCCACATAGTGTTTACTTAAAAATTTCCCGATAAACTTTCAAAATTACTTCAGGAATGGCGCAAAGCGCAACCTTGTCTTTTACATCGGCAAATTGTTTTTCGTGCGGGTCATCACCAAGCGAGAAAACATAGGTATTGAAATGCCCTTTGATTTTCTTGATGGCTTTCTTGAAGTCGCCGATGGCTTCCTCGAAAAAAACAATGCCGAGATATTTATCGCTGTTTTTAAAAATTTTAAAATCGCTCTCGTCTTGCACCAGTTCAAAAGCGTTTTCGCGGATACAAAGCATTTCTGTTGATTCGCTCACGAGCTTTCGTTTGTTTCTGTCTGTCGGCTCGGCTTCCACGAAGTCGCAAACATAGTATTTCAAGTTGCCGGTAAGTCCGGCGACATTTTCGCCTTTAGTTTTTTTGTATCCTTTAATGGCTTTCTTTATGCGTGGGTAGCAAATGTCTGAAGCAATTTTTAACCCACTGCCATTGTTATCCTCATTATTAGTACACAAAATAAACTGTCTATGGCCTCCGTCTTCGCTATTCATTTCAAGAACCGCATGACCAGTTGTGCCAGAACCAGCGAAAAAATCCATTACAACAATATCGTTAGGTTTGTTTGCTATCTGTATAAGATATTTGATTAAATTTACTGGTTTTGAATAATTAAAATCTATGCCCATTTCGCTTAATAAATCAGCACCTCGTCTATTTATAAATTCATCTAGGAAATTTCTCGGCCGCTTCCCTTCTTCTTCTCTATCGCTAAGATATGTTTTTGTGTAAATGTTCCAAGTTGATTTTTTACCCTTCTGGTCTAAAAGCGGAGAATTTTTGGCTTTCTTGAAAACAACCCGATCATCTTTTAGATTTTCCAAAAAAGTTTTTTCTGTCCACCTATACACCTTTCCCTCTGGCGGTCTTGCTTTAGAACCATCAGGGCATGTAATAAAATAGTTTTGGTTTGGCCGAACATCGAGAGCGGCTTGGTATAAGGAAATTTCTCTATACTTTCCTCTTTTGTCCTCTTTGTTAAAAAGTTTTAGCCAGTCATCAGTAACAATATCCTTAAATTTTCCTAATTGCTGGAGGTCTTTTGTATAACACAAAAGATAATCAACCGATGGAGAAAACTGTGTTCCTTTATTGCTTGCTGTCTTTGCCACTCTTGAAATAACCTCAACAAGATTAAATTCGCCAAATATTTCATCGCAGAGCATTTTCAGTTGAGCTAATTCATCATTGCCAATACTTATGTAAAGTACCCCGTCCGGTTTCAAAAGATTTTTTGCAAGCTTTAATCTTTTTTCCATGAAATTAAGCCACTTGCTGTGCCGGAAGGGGTCCTCTTTATCAACCCTTTTGTCGTTATAAATAAAATTATCAACTCCAGTATTGTATGGTGGATCAATGTAGATAAAATCAACCAATTCATAATGAGTAAAATT
>MHIL01000036.1:3675-19695 GCA_001817495.1 Candidatus Buchananbacteria bacterium RIFCSPHIGHO2_02_FULL_56_16 | reverse complement strand
GCTAACGTAAAAGATATTCTCGGCAAGGTGCCGCCGCAGAGCATCGAGGCGGAGCAGTCGCTGCTCGGCGCGCTCTTGATTGACAAAGACGCCATCGTCAAGATAGCGGATACGATTACGGCTGACGATTTCTACCGTGGCGTTCACCAGCAGGTTTTTACCGCGATGAAGGAGCTCTACGAGAAGCGCGAGCCCATCGACCTCCTGAGCCTGACGGCCCAGCTGGAAGCCAAGGGCCAGCTTGAGGCAATCGGCGGCCGCAGCTACCTCACCAGCCTGGTCAACTCCGTGCCGACCGCGAGCCATGTCGTCGCCTACGCCGAGCTCGTTCAGCGCAAAGCCACGCTGCGCCGGCTGCTGACGGCCGCCGCCGAGATCACCGAGCTCGGCTTTCAGGAAACCGAAGAGATTGACCGGCTACTTGATCAGGCCGAGCAGCAGCTCTTCACCGTCTCGCGCCGCTACCTCAAGCGGACGTTCGTCCCAATTACCGACGTGCTGACCGAGACGTTCGACCGGATTGACGAGCTGCACAAGGGGGCCGGTAAGCTGCGCGGCGTGCCGACCTACTTCAGCGATCTGGATAACGTGCTGGCCGGCTTGCAGAAATCAGACCTGATCATCCTGGCCGCCCGCCCGTCAATGGGAAAAACTACCCTAGCGCTGGACATCGCCCGCAACGTCGCCACCCGCGGCAAAGCGTCGGTCGGCATCTTTAGTTTGGAAATGTCAAAAGAGCAGCTGGTTGACCGGCTGCTCTGCGCTGAAGCCCAGGTTGACCTCTGGAAGATGCGCACCGGCCGGCTCTCCGACCAGGGCGACCACGACGACTTCAGCCGGATTAACCGGGCGATGGGCGCGCTGGCCGAGGCAAAAATTTTCATCGACGACTCGGCCAACGCCAGCGTGATGGAGATTCGCACCAAGGCGCGGCGGTTGCAATCCGAACACGGCCTCGACCTGATCATGCTCGATTACCTCCAGCTGATGGAGGGCCGTGGTCGGAGCGAAAACCGCGTCCAGGAAGTTTCGGACATTTCACGCAACCTCAAGGCGATCGCCCGTGAGCTCAACGTTCCCGTGCTCGCCCTCTCCCAGCTCTCCCGGTCGGTCGAGTCCCGCGACACCCACATCCCGCGGCTGGCCGACCTGCGCGAATCAGGCTCGATCGAGCAGGACGCCGACGTGGTGATGTTCATCTACCGTGAGGTGATGTACCATCAGGATGTGCCGCCCGACAAAGCGCACCTCGCTGAAGTGTACATCGCCAAGCACCGCAACGGCCCGACCGGCAAAGTCAGGCTCTTCTTTGACGAACATACCGTCACCTTTAAAAATCTTGAGAAAAAAATTGAAGAAGACGAAATCGTGGTGATGTAACCGTTCACCCGAATCCCAAACTATGTTCAGCAAACTCAAACAGTTTAACGATCTCCGCCACCAGGCTCATGACCTGCAGCGGCTGCTCGGCGCGGAACGGGTAACGGTTGAACGCCAAGGCGTAACGGTGGTCGTTGACGGCAACCAGCAGGTGATCTCACTCTCGATTCCGCCCGAGTTGGGCCCGGCGACCCTCGAACAGATGCTGCCAGGAATGTTCAACGACGCGACGGCAAAGGTCCAGCAGCTCATCGCCCAGAAGATGCAGCGCGGCGAAATCAGCCTGCCCCAGTTTTAATTTGTCTATGACCCGTTACCCAGCCGCGATTCAAAATTTGATCAGCCAGTTTGCCAAGCTGCCGGGCGTGGGGACGAAAACCGCCGAGCGGTTTGTTTTTAATTTGCTTAGCCAGCCCAGTGACGCGCTCGTCGCATTCGGTTCGGCAATCGGGCACCTCAAAGATACCATCAAGCGCTGCGGCCAGTGCCACAACTTTGCCGAAACCGACCCCTGTCACCTCTGTGGCGACCGGAGCCGCAACCGCCAGGTGATCTGCGTCGTGGCCAAACCGCAAGACGTCCTGGCGATTGAAAAAACCAGTACCTACCAGGGCAGCTACCACGTCCTCGGCGGGCTGGTTGATCCGCTCGAGGGTATCAGCCCCAAGCAGCTGACCGTGGCGGCGCTGGTTGAGCGGCTCAAAACCAATGGCATTAGTGAGGTGATTTTAGCGCTCAATCCCGACATGGCCGGGGAAACTACCATGCTCTATCTGACTAAGCTTTTAAAGCAACGTCCGAACCTAACCGTTACGCGCCTGGCGCGAGGGTTACCGACCGGCAGCGACCTCGAGTACACTGACGAGGTTACGTTGAGTAACGCCCTAAGCGGACGGCGGGAAGTCTAGGAGCCTAGTAACGGCTTTTTAAGAAGATAGTAAGTAGTAAGTAGTCGGTAGTCAGTAGAGAAAAACTAAAGCTTATTAGGCAGCTACAGACTATCGACTACTTACTACTGACTAGGCTAGACTAGCTCTAACAACGTTTTGTAATTCAGCTTAAGCCAGGAGGTTGTTTAATGTTCTTTGAAGTCGTCAGCGTCGCTGTGATGACGAAGGTGGCTGGCGTTTTCCTGTTTCTATTGGTGCCGCCGTTTCGTCGGTTTTCTCTGCTGTGTATGCGCAGCCTGTGGGCAATTTTGTTGGCAATCGTTTTGACGGTTGGGATGGGTAAGCTGTGGGCCATTATCGTCCGGCGCTGGGGCCGACCGGAGGGCTCGCCATGAACGTGAAGCCGATTGACCCGGTCTCACTCGCATGCTACCGGTACTCCCCTGTCGCCGCTGCCATTCGAGCGGCTACCCATCCGGTGACTCAGAGCCTCGGTTCAGCCGCCATGTTCGCCGGCGCCGGTCTGCGGGTACAGACACCGGACGTGATCCTTGACCTTTCGCAGCAGGAACTGGTGGCCGAAGCCGACGCGAGGACGCGCGATGCGTCTCAAACCGTTGCGGCAACCGCCGCTGCCTACCGTCTCCCGTCCTTTCTTCGACAGCATCACCCAAATGATCTGTCAGCCAAATGAGCGCTCGAGTTTCCGGCTTGAGCGCTTTTTTATTTTCCGGCGTGTGAATAAAATGCAAAACGGATTGTAAGTTCTGTGAATCATGAATCAGGAATTATGAATTATGTACCTTATTCAAAATTCTTGATTCCTAATTCATAGTATACAAAAGCAGGGACCGATACTGTTTCGTCCCTGCTGGTTGATGGTGGCGCTTAGCTCGCGACGGTAATCTTGGTGAACGGCTGACGGTGGCCGACACGGCGGCGGTAACGGGTTTTAGCCTTATACTTGACGACCAGCACCTTGTCGCCCCGGCCCTGGCTGGCAATGGTTGCCGTTGTTTTGGCGTCAAGGGCGGGCATGCCGATCTGGACCGTATCGCCGTCGGCGTGCAGGAGCGTGTCGAAGCTGACGCGGTCGCCCGGCTGGCCGCTTATTTTCTCAATGGTGATGGTTTTACCCGATTCGACGACATGCTGCTTGCCGCCGGCTTTGATGACAACGATGGACATATCCAGTAGTGACCCCTCACCTTACGTAACCTATGTAAAAGTGAGGAATGGTTATTAATGAATCATTAAATTTTGCCGAATAGTGATTACTTTTCAAATAAGGTGAGGGGCTACTACTGGACCTAGGATAGAAGAGAGGGTTAAGTTGAGTACCTTGCCAGTATAGCCGGAGTCGCTAAAAAAGTCAACCCCGCCCCGCGCCCTTTTTTGCGCCTTTTTTTGAGGCGAGGATATATATCCTCGCCTCAAAAGCCAAAGAAAAAGAGCAGCTGGTGGGGCTGCTCCGAGGGGTATTCAAGGGGCAAAAAACTAGCCTTACGCTTGGCTAACACTCGAGCGGTAAGGGACTGATATCGCACCGCTGTCCGATCAGGTCGTCTTCATCGGGCGCGTTGTCGGCAGGATACTCACCGCTGAAGCAAGAGAAGCAGCAGCTCGCTGACCTGCTGAAGCTTTTATAGTAGTCCTCAAACGGCAGGTAAAAGACGCTGTCGGCGCCGATGGCTTTCGCGACGTCCGCTGCGAGTGCCGTTTCGTCGCGCGTTTCGTCATCGCGATGGGCAAGCAGCTCTTGAGAGAATGGCGTGTCGAGGCCGTAGAAGCAGCGGGCCCGAAACGGCGGGGTGGCAACGATCCAGTGCACCTCGATGGCGCCGAAGCGACGAAGCTCTGCTACGGTTGTTCGGGCAGTTCGTCCCCGGATGAGACTGTCGTCGACGACCGCGACGCGTTTACCCTCGACCATGAACGGGTCAATGCTGTGCTTGAGGCTGATGTGCTGGCTGGCGGTCTGGCGACCTTCCAAAAAGTTCCGACCGACAAAGGGGTTTCGGTTGATGGCGAGGCGTAGTTCGATGTCGAGCACTTGAGCGACCCCAATACCGGCGGAGAGGCCGGACGCGACCATCGGAACGATACAGTCGATCGGTGCCATTCGGCCAGATTTTTTCCAGGCTCGGGCGACCAGCCGACCGTGCTGGTAACGAATCATCCCATTACTCTTAGTTCGAGAGGTGGTGCTGCTGTCGGGCCGGCTGAAGTATGAGACTTCCATGGTACAACGGTTGTGCTCGCACCGACGATGCAGCGTCGTCGACTGCTCGAGTCCGTTCACACCGATGGCGAGGATCTCTCCGGCTTCGATCGGCCGAATCACGGTTGTTTGAGCGTGGCGCAGCGCGCCATCTTCGGAGGCGATCACCCAGCCGCCGTTGAGCTGGCCCAGCCAGAGCGGCCGAAAGCAAGCTGGATCGCGGACCGCGTAGAGGCGTTCATCCCAGACGATAATGGTTGAGAACGCTCCCTGGAGCGTTTCAAATACCGTTCGGATGCGCTCGATGGTGGGGAGCGCGGGGTCTGATCGTTTGAGCAGCTCGAGGATAAACAGCGTGTCGGTAATGCCTGGTGGCAGTCCGAGTGCCAGGGCCCGTCGCTTCCACGAAACGATGTTGCCATTGAAGGCAAAAACGATTCGGCTGCCGTCAACGTCGGCAACCTGCGGCTGGAGGCACGACACGTCATCGCCGCCCGACGTTGAGTAACGAACGTGGCCGATGCCGACGTCGCCAACCGGCTCGGGCCAGCCATGAGCCAGCGTTTCCTCAATCGTCGTCGCCAGTCGGTTAACCAAACCCGGTACGTTCAAGTGAAACGGATTCTGGCCGGAGCTAAACTCCACCAGGTAGACGCCGGAGCCCTGCTGGCCCCGGTTCTGTTGCAAGGTCAGCAGTAAGAGAATCCGGTGAAGGATCTCATCTTTTGGTAAACCAATTACTCCGACGATTCCACACATAGTTTCATTCACCTTTCCGATCTAACATGGTTGTAAGGAGCGAATTTCCTCCGCGGTAAGTTTACGGCGTTTAGATGTAAGTTGTCAATTACCGAAAGTACCAACGAAAGCCCAGATAAAAAAGCGTTGCTGTACGCTTTACACCTTGCGCTTTTCGCTTTTTATGACCTATGGCACCCCGCTAAATATGACCTGGTCACCAACCTGTACCTCATGGCTCGCGGCCCAACCCGCGTTCACCTCCAGAACGTGGCTTACGGGCTGGTCGGGCGTATACCGCAGCAGTACGGTTGAAGTCGGAACGGGAACGTCACTCGTGATGTTGACGACGGTTTGGTTGGCGATCCAGATCAGGTCGAGCGGGAAACGCATGCCGTTCATCCAGAAGCTCGGGGTGCTGGGTTCGGGAAAGACGAAGACCATTCCCTCGTCAGCGCCGAGCGGCGGCCGGTTGCTCAAGCCGCGGCTGCGCTCGGCAACGGTTTGGGCCACTTCAACGTTGACGCGCTGGCCGTTGATGCTGACCGCCGGGGTTTGATTGGTTTTCGCTGCGTCGCAACCGGCAAGGAGGAGGCTGAGCACTACTAGCGCCGCGTACTGTTTCATATTAACAAGTTAGACCTTTGCGGCAAATCCAAAATCCTAAGCTCTTCGTGCCAAAGGCAGATCCGCCTCTGGCGGAAAACTCTACATAAATTCCAATCATCAAATTCCAATGACCAAAGAATCACCAATATCCAATTTTCAATAACCAATTGCATAACCAAAATTGGTGATTGGGATTTGGTGATTGGTCCTTGTTTGCGTCATTAGTTTTTGGTCATTGGTGATTATCTGTAACATGAGGTCATAGGAGTTTCGAGATGTAGTAGTCAACCGGCGCCCACTCGTCGGTCAGCACCTTAATCTTTGGATCGAGATTCACGTCATTTTTCCAGAGGTGGTCGAGCAGCGCCTGCTGTTCCACTGACGCGCGCGCTCGCAGCTGCGCTTCGGTGAGGCGCGTTTTGTCTTTGCTGGCGACCATGATGATGTTTTGCACTTGATTGGTTTTGCTGCCGTCGTAGTAGTGGATCGGAAAGAGGTAGATTTGGGGAAAGACCGACTGGAGCGTGAGGTACTCTGATTGAAAAAAGAGTGACGTTTCACCGTCTAAGCTCGAAATGAGGTTTAAGATGAGCACCCCGTCGTCGGTCAGGCGGTCGGACATCAGCTGGACCGCTTCTCGGGTAGTCAACTGGAACGGGATTGAGTAGAATGAGCTGAACGCGTCGCCGTAGATAATATCGTACCGGTTTTGGTCGGTGTTCAAAAACACCCGGCCGTCCTGGTGGTGGATGGTCAGCCGTTTGTCGTCGCGGAGCTTGAAGTAGCGGCGGGCGGTGTCGGTGACGGCCGGGTCGATCTCGACCACGGTAATGGTCGCCTGCGGGTGACGTTTGAGCGCATCGAGCGGCACGGCATAGGCGCCGCCGCCCAGCGCCAGCGCCCGCTCGATGGTCGGCTTGAAGAGATTATCAATTCGATACATCAGGTGGTAGGGCGTCGCGGGCTCATCCGACTCAAGATAAATGGTGGAGTGGGTTTCGGTCGCCAGAAAAAGCACCCGCTGGGTGAGGCCAGTTTCTGGCTCGACGAAATCATCAACCCGGATGTGGTTGTAGGTGCTGTCAGTTTCAAACAAGTACGGCGAGGGAACGAATTGCGCGGCGGCCAAAAATCCGATTGGTATGAGCAGGGTGAACACCTTTGCCCGGCTGACGCCGCCCAGCAGCGCACAGACCAGCAGCACGAAGCTCAGGCCGAAGATGATTTGGGTGCTGCTGAAGTGCGGGATCAGGTAGAAGCCGGCCAGGAACGTGCCGAAGATGCTGCCCATGGTTGAGAGCGCATAGAGGTTGCCGGCGACGCCGCCGACGCTCTCGAGCTGCTGGGCTTTGAGCCGGATGGCGTAGGGCGAGACCATGCCCAGCAGGAGGCTCGACGGCGTGAATAAAATTATCGTCGCGATGACGGAACCGGCGGCGACGCCGAGACTCATCACGTAGAAGAGGAGAACGTCTTTGACCAGCGGGAGCAGCAGGAGCGTTAAGCTGGCTACCAACAGGGTAGTGGTGAGAAAGGTAAGGGTGGGGTTTTTCTGGGAGAATTTGCCGCCGAGGTAGTAGCCGACGCTTAGCGCCGCCAGGATGACGCCGATTAAGCTCGTCCAGACGAAAATTGACGTGCCGAGATACGGCGCCAGAATCCGCGAGCCGATTAATTCCAAAATCATCACCACCGTGCCGGCGGTGAAGACGATCAGTTCGAGCGGACCAATTTTGGGGCGAAGCATAGTTTGATAAGTTCAAAGTTTTTAGTTCACCCCGCACCTTTTTTCAAAAGATGCTGGGTTCAAAGTTCAAAGTTATTTTTTGTTTTTTTCTGCCGCTGGTAGACTGCCACCAGGGTGGTCGCCAGAACCACCATGATGCCGGCGAGCACGACCAGCGCGACGATCTTGCCGCGCGTGTGTAAAAACAGCGCTGTTACTCCGAAACTACCGGTCAGCAGGAGGAGCACCAGGACCGCCTGGCGGTGGCTCAAGCCGATGTCCAGCAGCCGGAAGTGGAGGTGCTTGCGGTCGGCCTTGACCGGCGAATTGCCCTGCCAGAGGCGCCGGACGATGACCCAGAGCACGTCGAGGATTGGGATGCCCATCATCAGGAGCGCGGTCGCGATCTTGGACCCAGAGACAATGGCCAGCACCCCGATCATGAAGCCGCAGAAGATGCTGCCGCCCTCACCCAGAAAGATGCTCGCCGGGTGCCAGTTGAACACCAAAAATCCGAGCGCCGCGCCGGCCAGAATCAGGGCTAAACTGGAGGTGCTCGAATCGGGCGCGTCCCAGTAGAGGCTGACGATAAAGATGATGAGTCCGGCGATCGTGGTGATGCCGGCTACCAGCCCGTCGAGGCCGTCGAGCAGCTTGGTGGTGTACATCATACCCAAGAGCCAAAAGAACGCCAGGATGACGCCGACCGCGGTTGAGAACTCCAGTACTCCGCCCAGGGGGTTAGTAACGAACTGAATCCTGATGCCGCCCAGGAGTACGACGAGGGCTGCTGTGAGCGGAAAGATAAACTGCTGGGCTGGTTTGAGCCGGTAGCGGTCGTCGAGAAACCCGCCGACCATAATCATGATTGCCCCCAGCCCAATTGACCCAAACCGAACCAGCGAGGCGGCGTCGGTTTGCAGGTTACCGGCCATTGCCAAGAGCGCTGCGCTCAACGCTAGGGCCAGAAAAATCGCCAAGCCGCCCAGCAGCGGTACTGGCTTCTGGTGGATTTTTCGACCGCCCGGCTGGTCAACGATATGCCAGCCCAGCGCGAGGTGCCGGACCAGCGGAGTAAAAACGAGCGCCAGCAGTAAGGCGGTGGCGAAGGGAAAGAGGTGGGAGGTGGTGAGCATGAAGATATAAATCAAAAATCAAAATGCAAAAATCAAAATTATGGAGTCCCCACCTTTCTGCAATTCATTGGCAAAACAGAAAGGAGGGGACGGAATACCTTAATTTTGCACTTTGAACTTTGCACTTTTACAGAATTATATCGCCTTCGCTTTTTCAATCCGTAGGTTGCCGCCCGCTTCAACCGTAACCGTATCGCGCCGGCCGACCTTACCTTCGAGGAGGAAGCTCGCGAGCCGGTCCTCAACCTGCTGCTGAATCACCCGCCGCAGCGGCCGGGCGCCGTAAGCCGGGTCAAAGCCGGCCTGAGCCAGTTCGGCCAGCGCCTGGGGCGTCACCTTAAACGAAATTCCCCGCTGGGCCAGGTTGGCTTTGACCGCGAGCAGCATCAGCTTGGCAATCGCTTCAACTTCGGTAATCGTCAGCGGCTTAAAGACGATGATGCCGTCAAAGCGGTTCAAGAGCTCCGGCCGGAAGTAGGTGGTGAGCTCTTGGTCAATCAGCTCACGCCGGATTTGCTCAATCGGCACGCCGTCTTTGAGCTTGTTTTGAATCGTTTCGGTGCCGGCGTTCGAGGTACCAATCAGAATCACGTTGGTGAAGTCAACGGTCCGGCCGCTCGCGTCGGTCAGCCGGCCGTCGTCCATCACCTGGAGGAACAAGTTGGCGATGTCGGGATGAGCTTTCTCAATCTCGTCGAGCAGCACCAGCGAGAAGGGATTTTTTCGGACTGCTTCGGTCAGGTAGCCACCGCTGCCACTGCCGGTGTACCCGGGCGGCGCGCCGATCAGCCGGTTGATGCTAGCCTGCTCCTGGTACTCGGACATGTCGAGCCGGATCATATTTTTCTCGTCACCGAAGTAGACCGCCGCCACTGTCTTAGCCAGCTCGGTCTTGCCGACGCCCGTCGGGCCCAGGAACAGGAGGTTAACGATCGGCCGGTTAATGTCGCGCATCTCGGCCCGCGCTCGCCGCAGCGCGGAGGCGACCATCTGGACCGCTTCGACTTGGTCGACGACCCGCTCGTGGATCTTCTGCTCGAGGTTCAGCAGTTTCTCCGACTCTTCTTTGGTAATTTCGGTCAGGGGAATGTTGGTCTTCTCCGAGATGGTCACCGCCACGTCGTTCGCGCTGACGAGTGTGCCCTTACCCTTCTGGCTGCCGACCCGCACGGCTACCTCATGCATAATCTCGATCGCTTTCTCCGGCAGGTACCGGTCGTGGAGGTAGCGGCCGGCGAGCTTGACGATCAGCGCAATGGCGTCGTAGGAAAAGTAGATGTTGTTCTTATGCTCGATGGCCGAGGCTTTCGCCTCAAGAATTTGGATCGCCTCGTTGCCGGACGTTTCCTCAATCGGTACCTTTTCCAGAACGTTTTCCAGTCCGCTGTGGCCCTCGATGTAACGGCGGTAGTCGAGCGGGGTGGTGGTTGCCAGCGCCACCAGTACGGCACTCTCGAGCGCTTTGGCCAGGACGCCGGCAAGGTCAATGCTGCCCTCGCTGCCGGCGGTGATGCCGACCATCTGGTGGATGTCGCTAAAGAAGAGGATGATGTTTCCGGATCGTTTTGTCTCTTCAATAATCCGAAGCAGCCGCTCCTGGGCAAGGCTAGCCCCCGCACCGCTGGCGAGCCGGGCAATGTTGACGCTGACGAGCCGTTTGTCGCGGAGAAATTCGGGTACGCTCTCCTCAACCATCCGCTGGGCGATCCCCTCGACGATCGTGGTTTTTCCGACGCCGGAGTTGCCAACCAGGATTGCGCTCTGTCGGGTGCCGCCCTGCATCGCCCGAAAGGTCGCTTCGATCTCTCGGTCGCGGCCGATGCACGGCGCTAGGTAGCCGTTGCGGGCGAGCAGGGTCAGATCAGAGCCGAAGCTGTTCAGGATTGGTGTGGCGATCGCGGTCATTGATCGGTTCATGGTGCTGTTGGGCCGCAGCACGGCCCGGCCCCGGAACCGTTGCCAGCGCTGCTGCAGCTGGCGGCGGACGCGCAGCCAGGCGACGACGTTGCGGACCTTGTCGACGTCAACGTTGAGATCATAGAACAGCTCGCGCACGTCGTTGTCGTCAGTGGCGAGCGCCTCAAGCATCTCGGTTAACTCAACGTTTCGCTGGTGGTGCTGCCAGGCGAGCTGGTACGAACCAAACAGGACGCGGAGCACCTCTAGGCTGATGGTGACCGGCCCGCTCTCCCAGGGCGGGGTCTTGCCGAGCGTTTTGCTGATGTTGCTCTTCAGGCTTTCGAACGGTACCCCCAGGCGGCTGAAGACAATCACGATCGGATCGAAGGTTAAAAGCGAAATCAGCAAGTGGATCGGCAATACCTCCGCTTGCTTGTAGCGGCCGGCGAGCTGCCAGGCTTTGGTGACCGCCGCCAGGGCGTCAGCCGTGAGGTAGGCGCTCACGTCAATTTTTTGCTCCGGCTTCAGCTGGCTGATTTTGTCCCAGTCAAGGGGTTGCGCGCTCGGCACCGTTGCTCGGTAGGTAGGTTTCGGGATCAGGTGAACCTTTTGCCGCTGGCGGTTGAGCCGGTAGAAGAGGTAGCTGTCCGTTGCCGTTGACAGCCAAAAGACGAGGAGGAGCCAGTGGCGTACCTGGTAAAATTTCCAGACGGCGACGCTGCCGCCGGCGGTCTGCAGCCAGGCGCCGAACGCCACCAGCCCGATGGCGCCAAACAGGAGCAAGGAACCGCTCAGCAAGTTGTTGATTTGCCGCTGGGTTTTTTCTTGGTAGAGCTGCCAGGCGCTGATTTCCTTGCTCCAATAGAGCGCCTGGCTGCCAGTCCAGGCCGCGAGCCTCACGCCGTGGCAGCCCAGGCAGCTGCCGTCATCCCCTTCACCGCTGCCCCGGCAGTAGGGGCAGGTCAGCAGCTGGAACGCCGGTTGTTGGTTTGGCTGATCAGTCATACTAGATAAAGAGAGCCCGCATGTTGACCACGATCTGGTAGACGATCAACAGCGGCAGGAGCAGCCAGCCGAGGAAGAGCCCCAGCATGACGACTGCCCAAACCAGGAGCGCGATACCGCGGATGATAATTTGCACCAGGCGCATGAAAAAGCTGATGAGCCGCCCCTCGAGGTCGTACTGGCCAAACATCGGCGTGAAAATATTGGCCACCCAGATGGTCAACCCGAGGCGCTCTGCCTGAACAACAATCTCGTTCAGGCAAAAACGACCGGCGTTGAGCAGGCCCTCGGTGTACCACCACAGCGGCCAGTACAGCGCGTCGCCGATGAGCTCAACACCGACGAACTTGAGCATGGGGGTAGCCGGACCTTTTTTCGCTTTCATGGTCTTAAGTATACCATAAAGTCGGGTTTGCGCTAAAGTAGCTAATCGAGAATCGCATGTCGTAAGTGGCAAAGAATGCAGGGTAAGAAATTCTAAATCCTAAGCTCTAAACTCTAAATAAATTCAAAATTTTAAATCAAACATTCAAAAGGTATTGCTTCGGCGTTTCGGATTTTAACACTTTGAATTTTGGTCATTATTTAGAATTTAGGATTTGGTGCTTAGAATTTTAAAAAAAAGGGTCAGGTCGGACGCTCCGGCCCGACCGGCATGAATGAGAAGCCACGGCGCAGGGGCCGTGGCTACCCACGATGTAGACAAATTATTTGGCTCGGTAGTGCAGTAGCAGCGTTCCCCGGCGGTTCAGCTTTTTGATTGAAACGAGACGAAATCTCGGCACCGGACTCGCTGCCAGGTCAAACAGCGGCAGGCCGGTACCGAACACCAGCGGCTCAACGGTCAGAAACAGCTCGTCGAGCAAACCCAGCTTGAGCATCAGGCTGTAGGTCTGGGTTCCGCCCAGCACGCAGACGGTGCGGTAGCCGAGCTGTTGGATCAAGCGTTTAAGGTCTGTTTCCCGCGGGTTGCAATAGAGGCACCGCTCCCCTGCTCGGCGCGTCGTCGCAACCGAGCGGGTCAGCACGATGCAGTTGCGTTTTGCCAGCGGTTTTCGCGAGACGTCATAGGTATGCTTACCAACCACAATCACGTCGCAGCCGGCGAGCTTTTTTCGCAGGAACGTTTTGTCTTCCTTGCTCGACCAGCTGCTCTCGTGCTTTGAATGTTTGGCGATCTTGCCGTCGAGGGTCATCACCGCGAGGGCAAAGAATGTTGGACGCGTCATCTGGGGGTGTGTTATTCATCCTTGGCCGCAACGTACACCAGCCATCCGATGATTGGAATGACGATGATCGCACCGATGATGATTAAAAGCATACTACAAAACTCCTTGATTGATGCTCGTACGAATGCGTTGCATTAATACAAGGTAGCATTCAAGATTATGCAGCGTCGCCAGCCGCATGCCCAGCGGCTCATTGGTTTTAAACAGGTGGTGGAGGTAGGCTCTCGAGTACTGCTTGAGGTTGGTGTGGTTGATCGGCGAGAGGTCTTTGGCGAATTTTGCCTGGGTGATGTTGATGGTTTTGTAGAATTCGCCTTTCAATAATCGGCTGGGTCGGAGCCTCTGCTCCGACCGCGGCGAGAGCAGAGGCTCTCGCCTACCCCGTTCAAGGTAATTCCAAACATACAACCGGCCGTGCCGCGCTTCGCGGGTGGGAATGACGCAGTCAAACATGTCGATGCCCTGCCGGACCGCGGCGACGATTTCTTCGGGTCTGCCGACGCCCATCAGGTAGCGGGGTTTGTTCTCGGGCAGCTCGGGCACGGTCCAGTTGAGTACCTGGACCATCTTTTTTCTGGGCTCGCCGACCGCCACGCCGCCGATCGCGTAGCCGTCAAAACCGATCGCGGTGAGCTGCCGGGCTGACGCCACGCGCAGCGATTTAAAGACGCTGCCCTGGACAATGCCAAACAGCAGCTGCGTACCTTTTTTCTTTTGGTGTTCTTTCTTGCATCGCGCCGCCCACCGGCTGGTGAGCTCCAGGCTGCGGCCGGCGTAGGTTTTGGTGCAGGGGTAGGCCGGACACTCGTCGAGCACCATGGCGATGTCTGAACCAATGGCCCGCTGGATGCCGATGGCTTTCTCGGGCGAGAGGAAGTAGCGGTTGCCGTTTTGGGGATCGGAGAATGCGACGCCGTCTTCGGTAATTTTTCGGTAGGCGCCCAGCGAGAAAACCTGGAAGCCGCCGGAATCGGTCAGGATCGGGCCGTGCCAGTTCATGAATTGGTGCAGGCCCCGGTAGCGTTGCAGCAGGCCGGGGCCTGGCCGCAGCAGCAGGTGGTAAGTGTTGGCGAGCAGGATCTGCGCGCCGAGGTCGGCCAGCTCGTCGGTGCTAAGGTGCTTAACCGCACCGCGAGTGGCAAGGGGCATAAAAAACGGACCCGCGATCGTGCCGTGGGCGGTGGTGAGTTTGGTCAGTCGAGCGTTGCTCTTCTTTGACTTTTTAATTACTTGGAACATCCAAGCGAAAAGTTTAAAGTTTAGGTAAAATTATTCCGTCCCGCGGAGCGGAACTCAATAATTTTGATTTTTGATTTTTGCATTTTAATTTATTCTGCAATCTCCACCACCAGCCCCTTGCCGCCGCCGATTGGGTCGTCGTCCAGGTTTGAGGTGACCGCGCCGCTGACTTTGCTGATGGCTGCCCCGGTCACCTCATCGGTGGCGGTGAGGCTGGCCTGGCCGGTCAGGATCAAGAGTCTCCGCGCTTGGTCTTTGGTTGGCGTTACCGAGACGTCAAACCAGGCGCTGATGTCCTCGAATCCTTCGTTCGGGTTAATCGAGGGAATCGTCCAGGTTACGGTCCGGCCGCCCGCATCGTAGCGAAGGCTGCCGGTTTTCACCAGAAACTTGTTGGCCCAGCTCACGCCCTGGGGCAGCGTCGCCGAGACGGTAACGTCACCGACCTCGTGGAGGCTGTTCTGGATTGACCAGTAGACCCGAAAGGTGGTCGTCTGGCCAACGACCGGCGGCAGCGGCCCGCTGCCGACCGGAATGTTATCGTCGGTGAAGTAGCGGCCCTCCACCTTGAGATCGACGTCCGTGTTGATGGTGCTCTTAATCTCGTTGCTCGCGACGCGTGCGTCGGCGGCGTCGAGGTCGCCAATCTTGCTGGCCGTCGCCTCGGCCCGGCTGGTAACCTGCAGGTTGGTTTCGTTGAGGTTAATGTCGTCAGACGCTTTAACCTGGATGGTGAAATCAATCGAACCTTCGTCGAGCGGCCGGAGCAGGTCAAACTCGGCCAGCTGCTCTTTCGTCCAGGTGATAGTGCTGCCCTCGACCGTGCCGCCGTGCCTGTCGTCGAGACTGCTCCAGTCGAGCACGTCACCGTCGAGCGTGGCGCTGATGGTCACGTCGTCGAGGTCTTCAGTGCCGAGATTCTTGTAGACGATCGAGTAGGCCAGGGTTTGATCAAAGCTGATCGGTTGATCCTGGTTCGAGCCGTTGGCAATCAGGTTCAACGCTAGGTTTTGGCCGGTGATGCTGGTGGCCGCCGTTTTTTCTTGCTGGACCGAGAACTCATTGGTCTGGGGATCAAGGAATCCGATCTGAACGGTAAAATCAACGGTAGTCTGCTCGGGGTCGGCGAGGTAGCCGCCGGTGATCTCAATCTCCCCTTCCTGGTTCGGAGCGAGGCTGTCGATCACCCACTGGTTGTTGAAGTGCCGGGCTTCATCCTTACGAGTGTACGGTTCCGGGTTGGCCCCTTTGAAGACGAAGCTCGGCGGGTAGTTCGCCACCACCTTAAGGTGTTCGAGCTTTTGCCGTGAGGCGTTGCGGTAGGTAATGAGGTAACGGACCTCTTTTTCCACCAGCGTCTTCGGCGGTCCCTCGACGGTGATTTCTAGGATCGAAGTGGTGATCTGGCTGGTGGCTTCGGCGGTTTCTTTGAACAACGAGCTGAAGTTTTCCGGCCGAAAACTGGCGGTGGCGTTGATGGTTTTGAGCGAACCCACCTCGCCGATCAGCGTGCCCTTGATGACGATTTCGCCGCTCTGGTTGCGCTCGAGCCGGCCGAGCGTCCAGACATGTGGCGCATCGCTGTTCTGCGGCGCGGGGCTGGATTCGGTAAAGGTAAAGCCGTCGGGGTAGCGAAAGATAATCTCGACGTCGTCAAGCGGCACCGGCTCGACGTTTTTGTAAGTCAGCCGGTACTGGACTTCGTCGCCGGAGGCGATGTTTTGCGGGGCGTCGATCTCGAGCTTGATGCTTGAGGTATTAAATCGGTCGCTGCCGCCGAGCATGAGAAACCCCAGCCAGCTGACGCTGGCGAGCAGCGCCCCGCCGCCGAGGAGGACGAAGGCAATCACCTTCCACCGGCTTCGACGCTGGACCTCGAGGTGTGAGATGTCCGGCATCGAGCCGTCTTGGTTTTGGTAAATCTTGGTTAGCTCTTGCTGCATCTCCA
>MHIL01000036.1:0-3636 GCA_001817495.1 Candidatus Buchananbacteria bacterium RIFCSPHIGHO2_02_FULL_56_16 | reverse complement strand
GGTGAGCGGCTTCAGGTGCTGGTTCAACACGAGCGTGCTGCTGATACTGCTGTTGGTGCTGCCGCTCTGCTTTTGGGCCAGCAGGCTGTAGTAGAATGCCTCTTGGCCGTTTTGGGCCAGCTTGAACGGCAGCCGGTAGGTCACGGTGGCGGTTTTGGTTTCGCCGGGTTTCAGCTGGAGCCAGTTACCGAAGACCGTCTTGCCGCTCTCCTGGTAGACGTCGGTGCCGGACTGGGGGTCAGTCGAGCGGTTGGTTTCGACGCTCATCAGATCAACATCCGGAGTTAAGTCGTCGGCCGGTGGCTCAAACAGGTTTTCCGGCGGCTGCTCAAAGCCGGTGGCCGAGATTAGGCTGCTGCCCAGCGGGACGTAGAACCGGACGTAGCTGTTGTTCTGGACGCCGGTGAAGATATCCGCTTTTGGTACGCCGGTGTGGGTTCGGGTCAGGCTGACGGTGGTGATGATGGTCCCGTCATCTTGGACCATCGCCTGGTGATTGATGATTTCATTAATGACGCCGTCGGTTTTACCGCCGGCGAGATTGGTGTGCGCCACCAGCAGAAAGTCGCCCTGGGTACGCTTGACGCCGCCGTCCCAGCCCAGGGTAGCGATGAGGTTCTGGGTTTCCGGATCGTTGAAGTAGAGCAGCAGGTGCTTCTCATTCAAGCCCTGCTGGAGGATCTCAAGCAGCTCGCGGAACTGCTCGCCCTGGAGGGCAAAGACCTTGTCGAGCAGCTCTGGCGCCAGGTCGGCGATGAACTGCTTCGGTCGGTTCTCCACCCGGTCGTACTCGACCTCGACGATCTTTTGGGTTTCAGCCACGAAGTTTGAGCTGTCAATCGTCCGGTCGTAGTCGGGCATCTCGATCGGACCGACTACCGCGAGCAGGCGTTCCATCAGCGTGGCGGTCATCAGGATGACCCCGTCGGTGCTCGGGCCGCCGGCATTTTGGTAAAACCATTCGATTTTTTTGGCGGTAGTTGGAAAGTCCGGCCACCAGTTGGCGTCCTGGAACTCCCAGCGGCTGTTGATCAGGTGGAGCGGATCCGGTGAGATGACCCGGGGCACCAGGGAACCCTGGAGGTCGTAGGTTCCGCCGCCGGGGATCTCCAAATTTTTAATCTCGCCGCGGTCGAGGTCTAAGAGGGCAAAGCTGCCCAGAAAACCGCCGCTGCCCCGCAGCTCGTTGTTGTTGGCGAACATCACCAGGTAGCGCTGCCACTGGCGCTCGCCCAGGATGCGCAGCAGCCCGGAGGTCAGCGTTTCCAGGTCCGAGAGCGCCTGTTCGAGCCGCGGCAGGGTCAGCAGCACCTGGGCAAACGCGGCTTGCTGGTCGGCCGGCAGGCTCTCGGGCTTAACCTGGCCAATCGCCGTTTTCGCTTCGGAAAATTTGGCCAGGCTCCGCTGGAGCTCGGCTTCGAGCGTCATGAGGTTTTGGTAGTAACCCTGGTCGTGCTCACGCAGGAACCGGTCGCCGGCCGCGGTCAGAATTGACCCGACTTCAGCCAGCCGTTCGCCGCCGCGCAGCAGATCAAGCCCGGCGTTGACCGACGAACCTTGAGCGGGCAGAAATTTTAAGAGTTCGGTCGTGACGGCGTTGATCTGGGTTATCTCCCGCTGGGCGAGAACGAAGCGCTGCTTCGCCGCGTCGAACTGCCTGCTGGCGCCCTGAAGGTCGAACGAGAACGCCGCCACCTGGCCCGCTTTGAGCTGGGTGATTGCTTCGTTGGTCAGCAACAGGACGTCGTCCTTGGTTTCCTGGAGCTGCTGGTAGTAGCTGAACGCCTGGAAGGGAATGATTAAGAGTACGGCGACCGTGATGAAGACTCCGAGCGATCGGTACCAATTTTTTGGGATATAAAAAATGCCGACTCTAAAATCGGACGCGGGGGCGAAAACGTCCTCGACTTCCACCGTCGCCGGCCGCTGGGTAACGGCCTGACGGCCAATCGTCAGCCGTGGCAGCCAGCGGGTTGGTTGCTTCTGGTGGCTGGTGAAATCAACGCCGAGCTTTTCAGCCGGTTTCGGTACCGCCCGCGGCGGTTTGACCGCAACCAGCGATGAGCGTTCTACAATTGGTTCCGGCGCCGGTGGCGGGGCGAACGCCGACGGATTTTTCAGGTTAATGAGGTGGGGCGAACGGTCAGTGGCCCGCTCAAGCACCGAAACGGCCGTTGGGCCCGGCTGTTCGGCCGCGGCGACCGACCGGACCCGCCTGGACCGGGTAGGCGCGCGCAGCGGCGAAACCTTGACGGCTTTGGTTGATTTTTTTGTTTTTACGGCCATGTACGTGGTAAAAAAGCTTCGCAATTATACCACAAAAGTATAGCACGAAGCTAGCGCCGCTGTCTTGGGGATAAGGGTTTAGTAAAACCCTAAGCACTAGATCCTATAGAAGGCTGCTTTAGTACCGCACCCTCTAACAGCTATCAGCTAAAAGCTATAAGCTTTCAACTTGGTCATTTGAATTAGAGTCAGCTTGTAGCTGTTAGCTTTTTAGAGGTTTGGGTTTATTTAGAATTTTTCGCCAGAGGCGGATCTGCCTTTGGCATCAAGGGCTTAGGATTTTGAATTTTTAAAAATTATAGTTTCACTTTTTCGTACACCGCCAGCGTCTGCTCGGCACAGCGGCGCCAATCATAGCGCTTCACCACCTCGAGTCCCCGCTGCCGCGCCTTTTGGTAAGCCGCCTCGTCGGTAATCGCCCGGTTGATGACCGTTGCCAGCTCGCCGGGTTTCAGGGGGTTAACGTACCAGCCGGCGTCGCCGAGAATTTCCGGCAGGCTGGTGGTGTTCGAGCCGACCACGGGCGTGCCGCAGGCGGCTGACTCAGCCGCCACCAGGCCGAAACCTTCGTTGAATGAAGGCAGGACGAAGAGTTTGGCGGCGCGGTAGAGGGACGGCAGATTTTCGTCGGCAATGAAACCCGGTGTGATGATGTCGGCCTTGAACGGCGAACGAGTAATCGCCGCTTGGATTTCCGGGTAGCGCGGATCGGGCCGGCCGGCCAGCACGAGCTGCAGGTCGAGCCGGTGCCTGGTTTTAAGCCGGTTAAACGCTTCGACGAGGCTGGGCAGGTTCTTGTGGTCGCGCCAGACGCCCACGTACAAGATGAACGGCTTGGTAATCCCCAGCCGCTGCCGGAGTGTTTCCAGCTGTTGCCCGTCGGGCTGCGGTTGGTAGCGTTCACTCACGCCCGGATAGATCACCTCGATCCGGTCGGCCGCGACGCCGGCTTGGGTAATGAGCTGCTGCCTGGTGTGGTTGGAGATGGCGATGATCCGCTTCGCCCGGCGCAGGCCGCTTTGGAAGACCTGCTGATAGGCGCGGCGCCGCCAGGGCGACCGTTTAACCTTGGGGCCGGGAAAAGCCATCGGCGTCAGGTCGTGGATCGTAACCACGAACGGCCGGCGGTAGCCGATCGGCACGTTGAAGTGAGGAAAGTGAACCAGGTCGAGCCGGTGGCGCCGCAGCAGGAGCGGCAGCTGGAGCTGCTCGCGGTAGCTGTACCACGGTAGGTCGGCCTTGATGGCTACAACGCGGTCACTCGGCGATTTGAACTGGCCCAGAGCCGGTCGGCGCATTAATAAAAAGTACTGATTTTTTTGATCAATAATCGCCAGCTGCTCGATGAGC
>MHIL01000035.1:7710-22156 GCA_001817495.1 Candidatus Buchananbacteria bacterium RIFCSPHIGHO2_02_FULL_56_16 | reverse complement strand
GGGAAGTTAGATGGGGTTACGGCCCGCCTGCGCGCCGCGCGCGGGCAGGCTTCGCTTATTCCGTAACTTCCTCGCCACGCTAACGCGTTGGCGTAGCGGGCTCGCCACGCTAACGCGTTGGCGTAGCGGGCTCGCCACGCTATCGCGTTGGCGTAGCGGGCCCGCTTGTCTGACCTTCACTCCCCCCGCCAGAGGCGGGCAGGCCTCTTACCCCAAGAGGGGGGGGCTTAAGCAATGCGCGATATGCGATTAGCGACGTGCGATTTGCCATTACAGCCCGCTCTCCGTCACCTCCGGCCCGCCGGCGTCTTCGGCTGGCGGTTCAGCCGGCGGTTCGCCCTGGGCTACTTCGTCGCCCGGCGTCCCGGCCACTGGTTCCGGGTAGGTACAGTTGCCGTCATCAATCATCGCCGCCGTATCGTAGTTGTTAGCTTCCGGATCCGTACAACCAGCGATGGGCAGGACACAGGAGCCGTCGTCTTCCGTGGCTTCAGCATTGTAGTTCGTGGCTTCAGTATCAGTGCAGCCCAGTACCACGGTTGGCTCGTCGCCGGATTCCGGTGTTGGCTCCTCCGTTGGAGACGTGTCTTCTTGGGCCATCGTGCTGTCGTCAGCCTCGCCACGCTCACGCGTTGGCGTAGCGGGCGTCGGTTCTTCAGTCGGTCCGCCCGCTACGCCCGCGGAGCGTGGCGAGCCCGCCAAAACCCGGATATTCTTGGACTGCGACGCGGAATGTGAGCCGTCCGAAACCGTCACGGTTATGGTTACGTCGGTGTCAGCGTCGGCTTGATCAACCGTCCAGTAGACCAGGCCTGAATTGCCGTCAACTGTGCCGATCTGCGGGCTGATCTGCCAGGTGTAGGTCAGGTCTGCCTCGGCGGTGTCGGAGTCAGTTACCTTAGCCCAGAGTTCAACCGGAATGCCCACCCCCACGGTGTCACGGGAGACGACGAACTCCGAGATGACCGGCGGCTCGCCCTGGCTGTTCAGGCCGATGGCCAGCCAGTCATACGTTACATTCTTTTCTGCTGGAGCCTGCAGGACGATGCGGAATCCCCTGGCTGTTTTAGCGGCGATCCGCCAGTTGACGAACAGCCCGAGGTCGTCGGTCGCGGCCGTGTCATTGGCAAACGAGGTCGCGAGGCTGGCAACCACCTTCGGCACGCTCTTGAACTCTCCGCCAAACACCACCTCGGTGCTGGTTGCGCCGGCTGGCAGCACCACGGTACCGGCCTGGTCAGCCGAGAGGTACAGTTTGCCTTCCACCTCGACATCATCTTTAAACACCACCTTGTGCTCAAACATCGCTTCACCCTTAACGTAGATCGTACCGTAGAATGTCGCCGCCTGCCGGACCACCAGGGTCTCGATATCGAGGTCAGGGTTGTCAATCACTGCCAAATCAGGCAGGTCAGCCGCGTCCGGCGGCAGACTGACCTGAAGTTCGTCAATCTCTGCCTGTTGCTCCTGAACCGCTTTAATTAGCACCGCAGTCAGGTTTTCCCACTTGATGGCCTTAGGTAAGCCATTATTGTCAACTGAAACCAGGCGCGGGTCAATTTGGTTCACCGCTTCGGCAATCAGGCCAATCTGCTCGATCTCCAGGTTCGGATCGCCCTTAAAGGTGTCATTGTAGTAAAAAGTTACTGGCTGCAGGACCTTAATGATATCGGAACCAGAAATGTCCAGCGATTTGATGTCATGCTTAAAGCGCAGCGAGGAAACCAGACAGGCGGTCGAATCACTAATAGCCTCACCGGCCGCGTTAAGACAGAGGTACTTCGTCTGGGCCGCGGCACTGGTGGTCAGACCCGCCAGGGATAGATGGCCGGTAATGGTGGCATCGTCACCTACGAACAGATCGCCAGCCCCAATGGTTGCACCCAGTGTGATTGGATTGGTCGTGCCGATGGAGAACCAGCCCGTCGTCGAAGCATTGGCGGATATTTTGGTGTCGCCCGCGATGTTAACCCCGCCAGAACCTTTAATGGTCATCCTGGTGGCGTTTGCCGTGCCTAAGAACAGGTCGGCTTCGGGGTCGTTAAATTCGTTGTATAGGTACACATCGTTACCCGCACCCTCATATCCCACATAGCCGTACACATCGCTGTTATTCGGAAATGATTCGGAAAAATTGAGGTACGCTTTTTTACCGCTCGCAGAAGAAACAATATAGCCATAGGCATCCCCGCTCGAAATAACCATTAAACTGTCCGTCACCGTAGCGTTGCCGCCGACGTAGAGATCTCCGGCCCCAATCAGGCTCCCGAGCGTCCCAACGACATCCGTGGTACCGACGTTGAACCAGCCCGAGGAGGTGGCATTGCCTGAAGCGTCAACCCGGAACTTGTCGCCGCTACCGACCGTAAACAGCGATAATGGCGAGGTGTCGCCGATGCCAACTTTTGTGGCCGCTCCGGTTACCACCCACGCGTTCAATCCGCCATCATATTTCAGATTATCTGGATCGGTTGAAGGCCCAATTTCTAAATCGTCATTATTGGCGGCAACGTAGTAGTAATCAATCGTTCCATCATGGTCGTCGGAGGTATCTACTCTCAAGGTTCCGCCAGTATTGACTCCAGTCGCATGCCCTGCCGCGACTATTATTCCTCTTACCGTATCCGTTGTTCCGACCGCCAGCGCATTATATGTTGCATTTGAACCTGTTACATTAAGTATTCCATTAACGTCTGTCTGCAAGTCAACATAGGTTGAGCCATCCACTCTTGTTAGTCTTAATTGCGGGTTTGATGCATCCAGTACGTCTAATTTTCTGCCTGGATTCGCCGTGCCAATGCCTACCGGCCCATTACTGACAATCAGCGTCCCGGTTACCGTGGCATCATCACCAACGAACAGGTCGCCAGCCCCGATGGTTGCGCCCAGTGTGTTCACCACGTCTGTGGTGCCAATGTTGAACCAGCCCGAGCTCGTGGCGTTGCCTGAAGCGTCAACCCGGAATTTATCACCGCTGCCAACGGTGAACAGCGACAGCGGCGTGGTGTCACCAATGCCGACGTTGCCGGTGCTCATAATGCGCATGCGCTCTGTGCCGTCGCCTGCGCCTCCGTTAACGCGCGTATTGAAGACAAAATCAAAACCGTAGTCGCCGGCAGTGGCATTAGTTTTAGCTGCTCGAATGATTCCCGCCGTGGTGACGGTTGTACCGGTGTACGCACCACGGAAAGTAATCACCCCGCCGACACCAGCCGCCGCCGTTTGGCTATCCTCAATCATTAAACCGTTAAGGCCGTTACCGTTCATTGATTCAACTATGTGTAACACCGCCGCGGGCTGCGTCGTCCCAATGCCGACCTGGCCGCCCTGGGCATCAACGAACAGCGTGCCGGCATCCACGATGAGGCCGTTAGTGATGGTCGCGTCAGAACCCACAAACAAATCTCCAGCCCCGATGGTTGCGCCCAGCGTCCCAATCACGTCCGTGGTACCGACGTTGAACCAGCCGGAGCTGGTGGCGTTGCCCGAAGCGTCAACCCGGAACTTGTCGCCGCTGCCGACGGTGAACAGCGACAGCGGCGTGGTGTTGCCGATACCGACGTTGCCGCCGAGTATACTCAAATTATTTCCCGCGGTGTTAATTTGTCTCACGTCTAGGCTGCCGGTCACGGTGGCGTCGTCCCCCACGAACAGGTCGCCCGCCCCGATGGTTGCGCCCAGCGTGTTCACCACGTCCGTGGTGCCGATGTTGAACCAGCCGGAGGAGGTGGCGTTGCCCGAAGCGTCAACCCGGAAGGCATTGAGTACGGTTAATTTATTTCCAAAGACCGCTTCTCCATCCGAACGCGTGCCGGGGTAGAATGCGGTTGCCCGCGGCTGATTCTCAACCTGAATCCGGCGGATGTAGTAGGTCGCGCCGTTGGTGCCCGGTAGGAAGTACGGTCGGTCAATATTGAAAGAGCTTGAAACATAACCGGTGTAGCGCGCCCATTTTGTCGTCAGTGTGTTTGCGAAAGTATGTTTTGTGAATCCTGCTTCGTATAAGCTGAAGGTAAGACTGGCGCCATTAGTATCGGAGTAGGCCTCAAAAGAGATGGAGATATCGCCGGTAATTGCAGAGCTGAAAGTGGTGTCAATAATCCGTGGGTAGCCGGCCACATAGGTAATATCGCTCAACGTCATCTGCGGTATGCCATTAACGGTTTGAAATGATACGGCACCGGTAGAACCGCCAGAGTTACCGGCCACCCACCCTGTTGTTGGGTATGGGTTAATCACTATGTTGGTGGTTGTGGCGTCAAATGATGAGCCGGTGTTGAAAACGGAGAATGTTGAGGTAGCAAACCGCGCCCCGCCGGAGACGTTCAGACTGCCGTTGACGTCCAACGCTTCTGATGGGCTCGCCGTTCCAATCCCCACCGGGCCGTTACTTACAATCAACGAGCCGGTTATTGTGGCATCATCACCAACGAACAGGTCGCCAGCCCCAATGGTCGCGCCCAGCGTGTTCACCACGTCCGTCGTGCCGATGTTGAACCAGCCGGTCGAGGTTACGTTGCCTTGAATCGAGCTAAAAATCGTTAGCGTGTCAACATTGGTTGAGGTCGCGTTCAGCGACGTTGCCCGCAGGTCAGTGATATTCGTCAGCCCGCTGAACGTTGAGCTGGTAAAGACGGTCAGCGTGCCGATGTTGGTCGTCGTCGCGTTCAGCATTGATGGCCGCAGGTCAGTCGCCGTGGTCAAACCGTTCAGCGTTGAGCCCAGGAACGTAGTCAGCGTCCCGATATTCGTCGTGGTGGCGTTGAGCATTGAAGGACGCAAATCCGTGGCGGTGGTCAGTCCGTTCAAGGTCGAACCAGTGTAGACCAGGAATGCGCCCACGTTGGTCGTCGTGGCGTTAATCGTGCCCAGCCGCGAGGCCGCGGACGCGATGAGCTGCGTCGTCGAGGTAACGGTCGAGATGGTGTTCGCCGCGTAGTCGTAGCTCCAGAACTGGGACTGGCCGCCCACCGCGGGCCAGGCCGTCCGGCAGTCAGTGCCAATGCACAGCGTCGGCGTGGAGAACTTTTGCGTTGTGGACGCCACGGTCAACGTCGTCGAAGCGGTAAAGACGTTCTGGCCGGTGATGATGAAGTTGTCTTCGAGGTTGAACAGGCTCTTGTCCGCCACAATGGTGTCGAGCTCGGAGAAGGTATCAATCAGACCGTTGTGGGTCAGCGTTACGTCAGCCACCAGCGCGTTCAGTTCCGCGTAGGTGTCAAGCTCGTTCTGCATCACGAACGTCGTGGTGGCGCTGTTCACCCAGCTCGAGCCGGTGTAGTAGAGGATGTCGCCGATGGTTGCCGACGTTATTGCGGCGTCCGAGAGGTCGTCAATGCCCGCCGTAGCGGTAATGAGCCCGCTGCTGTCTGATTCCAGGATACCCGCGCCGAAGCTCGAGACCGTGAACGAGCCGGTTATTGTGGCGTCGTCGCCCACAAACAGGTCGCCCGCGCCGATGGCCGAGCCGAGCGTGTTAATAACGTCCGTCGTCCCGATGTTGAACCAGCCTGACGTGGTGGCATTCCCTGAAGCGTCAACCCGGAACTTATCACCGCTGCCGACGGTGAACAGCGACAGTGGGCTGGTGTCGCCGATGCCGACGTTGCCTTTCAGAGCTGTAGTCACGATGCTGTCGTTCCCCAGCACCGCGGTGTTGGAACCGAGTCCGATAGCGGAAGCTCCGATCACGATTTCATTAGTATCACCGTCAGCCAGAGCTTTGGTGAGATAGCCCAGATATACAGAATTGGTGGAAGTTTCGTTGAGGGTAGAGCCATTGACGCTATTGGCGCCAGATTGGTCGCCCAAAGCGGAGTTAAAGTAGCCGGTGGTATTGGAGTAAAGAGAACCACGTCCCACGGCGGAGTTACTGTAGCCGGTGGTGTTGGAGAAAAGAGAATCTTTGCCCACGGCGGAGTTATTGTAGCCGGTGGTATTGCTGCCAAGAGAATTACTGCCCACGGCGGAGTTATCGTAGCCGGTGGTGTTGGAGTTGAGAGCAACATAGCCCAGAGCGGAGTTTCGATAGCCATCGGTGTTGGAGTAGAGCGCGTTAAGCCCGACAGCGGCATTGTAATAACCGATGGTGTTGGTGTAGAGGGATTCGTAGCCCACGGCGGTGTTACTATTGCCGGTAGTGTTGGAGTAGAGCGCGCCAAGCCCGACAGCGGAGTTATATTGTCCATTAATATCTTGAACGTGTGAAAGGCTTGTGCCGCCATTACCCAAGAACAAAGAACCGAGGAAGTTAGTCTGATCGGGCAGATACACAACCACCGTGCCGTTTTCGGCAATTTTTCCGGCCACATCAAGCGCTTGGGCCGGCGTCGTCGTTCCAATACCCACCCGGTTATTGAACGCGTTGACAAACAGCGCCGGACCAATGCCCGTGGTCATCGCGGTGCTGGAAGCGACGGTCAGGTTGCCGGTGGTGGTGGCATTTCTGCCCACGAACAAATCCCCGGCGCCGATGGTTGCGCCCAGCGTCCCGACGACGTCCGTGGTACCAATGTTGAACCACTGGGTCGAGGTCACGTTGCCCTGAATCGAGCCAAAGACCGTTAATGTTCCCACGTTCGTCGTGGTCGCGTTAATCGTGGTTGCCCGCAGATCAGTAATGCTGGTCAGCCCGCTGAACGTTGAGCCGGTAAAGACGGTCAGCGTGCCGATGTTGGTCGTCGTGGCATTCAATGTAGATGGCCGCAGGTCCGTGGCAGTCGTCAGCCCGTTCAGTGTTGAACCCAGGAATGTGGTCAGGGTACCGATGTTGGTCGTGGTCGCATTGAGCATACTGGGCCTGAAGTCCGTTGCCGTGAACAGGCCGCTCAATGAACCGCCGGAGTACGCCGAGAGGACGCCCACATTGGTCGTCGTCGCGTTGATGGTGGCGAACCGGCCGGTCGTGCCGAACAGCTCGCCAAAGAGCGTTAGCGTTCCAATGTTGGTGGTCGTCGCGTTCAACATTGACGGTCGTAAATCCGTGGCGGTGGTCAGTCCGTTCAGGGTTGAACCCGTGTAGACCAGGAACGTGCCCACGTTGGTCGTGGTGGCGTTAATCGTGCCCAGCCGTGAGGCCGCGGACGCGATGAGCTGCGTCGTCGAGGTAACGGTAGAGATGGTGTTCGCCGCGTAGTCGTAGCTCCAGAACTGGGACTGGTTGCGGCCGCCCAGCAGGTTCTGCCAGCTTGAGCCGTTGTGGACGTAGAGGGTGCCGTTGGCGTCGTCGTAGTAGACCCGGCCCTCCAGGCCGTCAGGCGCCGCCGCCCGGGGCTGGAAATAGACAAACGTGGTCGTGGCCTGGGTACTCGAGACCCCGCCGCTGAACAGGTTCAGGCTGCCGGTGCTGTCGAGCGCCAGGAGGTAGTTAGCCACCGCCGCGGTCGAGGTGGCGTGGATGCCGTCCACCTCGTCGGCATTGAAGGCGTAGGAGGTGGCGCTGAAGCGTTTGCGGGTGGTAAAGTTTTCTTCCCACGACCCGTTAGCGTCGGCGTCAAGATCAACCTGCAGGTACAAGCTGTCGGAGTTCCAGTCAACGCTGGAGAGCGAGTCGGACTGGCCCAGGGAGCCGAGCGCCGCCGAGAAGATGCCGTTCACCGTACTCACTTGGGTAGTCGTTGACGTCCAGCGCTCGGTCCACAGCAGGGTCCCGCCCGAGGCTGCTGACCAGATCTCGAACTTGAAGTTCCGGCTGGCGTCGCTGACCTGGTTGCCGTTGCTGTCCGCGAGTTTGCCCTGGTAGTTGATTTGGGCGTTGATGCCGGCCGCGGCGCTGGAACGGTCGGCCGGTTGCAAACCAAACCACAGCGACGCGCTCACGATGAGGGTCGTTGTGATCAGCCAGCGGTTCAGATGTGGCTTTCGCAGCCGCATAGATCGTTACTTCCGGCGCCGGATTCGGCTCTTACGCATAAACAAAACCAGATCTTCTTCAAAGATCCGGTAGGTCTTGTAGCCGACCTGGCTGGCCCCTAATTTACCCGCGGCAATCCAGCGGTAAACCGTTTTCAGGCTTACCTTCATTACCTGTGACACTTCTTCCGGTGTTAGTACGCGGAATTGAGCCATTTTTAATCGGCTACTTTTTTGGTTAACCTGCTCCAATTTTACCAATTAATGTCCTTATTTGTCAATAGTAAGTATCTAAAAGTTAATATCTGTCAATAGTAAATATTTAGTAGTCAATATATATCCATAGTAAATATCTAAAAGTCAATAGTAAGTATATAATAATTCCTGTAAATACTTATTTGACAAAATATAGTATAAAAAATAGCTCAAGTGAGCTGATTAATTTTCTAAATTGAAGCTATGATTTATGGTGAGGTGTTGCTGTGCACTCTGCAAGTAAGGTTTTGAGCTGTTCGTATATGGTTACTGGAACCGGGGAAAAGGAGCATACATGGTGGCCTGTGGATAGCTTTACTCTTTGTCATCCCCTTCTATGCATCCCCTTTCTTTCTGTCATCCACGGCTCGTCTCGGGTAGGCACGACTGATCAGGGATCCAGAAGCCCCCTCTTTCCGTCCCCCCCGCTTTTTGACCAATCCCACGGACACGTGGTACCATACTCTTGCCCGTTTACTCATCACCCACTAACCACATGGACAAGACCGAGAAACAACTGCAACAAGCCTTGCGGCGGGTCATTATTTCCGAAGGCCTGGCGACCCAAAAGGACCTCGCCGTCTTAGCCACCCGGAAGGCGCTCGAAGCGACCGAGGAAACCATCGTCGCCACCGTCAGCCAAGCCTTCCAAGAACACCAGGCCATCCTCACCAAGCAACTCGACCGCATCGAGGCCGTCGTGGACGCCTGGCCGCCCCCCTCCTACGTGACCGGCCTGCTCGAGCGGGTCAGCGCCATTGAGCGGCAGCTCGGCATCAAACCCGCGCTGCGCCGAGCCGCTTGATGAATCGCTGCGGGGCGCTCTGCCTTGAGGAGTAACGCAACCCTAGCCGCCGCTTTTTGACCAATCCCACGGGCGAGGTGGTACCATACGCTTGCCCGTTTACTCATCATCCACCAACGGTATGACCCTCGCCCCGAAGCAGTTCGAGGAAATCCTCGAACGCGTCGTCGTGCAGCGCATCGAAAGCAAGATGGCGACCAAAGCGCAAGTTGATGACCTCACCGCCTCGGTCGAGAACCTGGCCCACAAAGTCCAGTCTTACCTTGACGAGCAGTGGAATTTCCACCTCCACGACGCGCACCCCCGGCTGGAGGCGCGGGTGGAGCGCCTTGAGAAGAAGCTCGGCCTCGAAAACGTGTAGCGACAAAAACGTCACGACGAACGGTCGGGACGCTTTTTGTTACCGTACAAGAAACCCCGTACGACCGAAGCCGGGCGAACCGTGAGCCTCTCAACCCTTTTCCTTATGGTCATCCCCGACCCCGTCATTCGACCTTTCGTCCCAAGCTCAAGGTCGAGAGACGGGGCAGGCTCGATCGGGGATCCAGGGCTTTTTTCAAGGGCACTGGATTCCCGCCTTGCTTCATCCCGTAACTCCCCCGCTTACCCCAAGAGGGGGGTACCAAGCCTAAAGGCTCTTACTTAGATTCCTTCCCCTTACGTTAAGGGGAAGTCAGAAGGGGTTACGGCCTTGCTTCATCCCGTAACTCTCATAGCGGATCCCAAGAGGGGGGTACTTATGATGTTCTTCTTGCCAAGGTAATTCATCCCAAATATGGCTTTTTTCTTTTTATGTCGTAACGAGTTGTGGCCAACTGCGATTGCCTGTCGCAAACCCCGCAGCTTTTCAAAAGCTGCGGGGTTTGCTTCGATTTATTTTTTATTTTTTTAGTTGCTTGACTCCGCTTGGAACTGACCGGCCATCGTGCCGTGCATTCCCATCATCTTGTGGCCGAAGCCGTGTCTCGGCATGCCGAGCGACTCAAAGATCGCTTTGGCTTCATCAACACGGCCGTCGGCCAAGAGCTGGTGCGCTCCTTGCAGCTTGGCGAACGTCTCCTCGTTGATGTTAGCTTCCAGCGCATCGGCGCGAGTGCGCATCGCTGCTGCCTGTTCGCGCAGCTGCGCCGCCCAGCTCTCGTAGTCGTTGTCACTGAACGCCTGCATCATCGCTTGGTGGTGCTCGATCATCGGTTTGGTTGCCGTCGCGTCACCAGGATGAGCGAACGTCGTCAGACTGACCAGCGCGGTGGTTGTTACTACCCCCAGCGCGGCAGCGGTAAGGTACATGGTTTTGGACATAGTTGAATGTTTTGCGTTAATGGTTAGGAGAAAGGCCGCGCTCTACTTAATACTACGCAGCTGAAACTCTTTTCTTACATCGGGCCTTGGCATCAGGATAAACATCGGCTCGTGGTGGTGCCGGATCCAGGGCATAATGATTTTGGCCGTAAAGACGGCCGCGTCAACCCGCTCGCCGATCATCCGCACGGCGGTGCGGGGAGCAATGATGAGTGTCGGCGAAACCACCGCGCCGCGGGCCCGAATCAGCCACTCCTTGCCGGTGAAGTCGGCGAGGATAAAGGTTTCTTCATCTTCGATAATCAGCACGACGCCGGCCAGCACGCCCCGCTGGGGCTGCGACCACATCATCCGGCGCGGGTTAAGTACCTGGCGGTACACCGGCACGGAGCCGGCCAGCACCTCATCAATCGCCTGGCCGGCGCCGATGTTGTAGAAGAGGATGCCGAGCAGCAGGCTCATCGCCACGTTGCCGAATATGAGCGTCCGGAAGCGGTAGCGGTAGCCCCGCCTGGTGTGCTTGAGGTTGTAGTAGCCCAGCCCGACAAAGAGCGCCAGGCTGACCAGCCAGAAGTAGGGCAGGGTGAGCAGGATGAAGCCGAGCAGCGTTTCGTGAATGTTCCGGTAGACTTCCCAGTCGTTATTTTGCACCAGGTGGATCACTACCGCCACGGCTAAGCTGCCGACCAAAAGCGCGATGGTCGCCGCCAGCCAGACGAGGGAGTCTTTGAGCAGGAACTGCCAGCGCGGCTTGGGGGCGAGGTGGTGCGCCTTGATGGTTTGGAGGATTTTTTCTTCAAAATTTTCTGGCATACAGTTAGCTGGTAACGTTTTGGCGCGCCGCTTCTTCGCGAAACTTTTTCTTGGCCCGGTTAATCAGCGCGGCGACGGTGCCCATCGGTTTTTTAATAATATCAGAAATCTCGCGGTAGTTTTTTTCTTCGAGAAACTTCAAAATCAGCACCTCGCGGTACTTGAGGTCCAGCCGGTCGAGAATCGCGGCGACGTGCTGCTTCTGGTACTGCAGGTCGAGCTCGTGGTCGGCGCCGTTATCGGCGATGATCCGTTCGAGCAGCCCCTCGGCTTCGAGCGTTACGTCATGGGCGCTGGCTTTGTGCTTGCGGTAGTGGCTGATAACCTGGTTGTGGGTGATGCGATAAGCCCAGGAAGAAAACGACAGTGTTTGGTCGAAGCCATTCAAGTTGGTGTAGATTTTAATGAAAACGTCCTGGAGAATATCTTGCGCTTCCTGCCGGCCGACGCTTGAGATACGCATGATGTAGCTCAAGAGCTTTCGTTCGTAGCGCCTGACCAGGCAGCTAAAGCATTGCTGGTCGCGGAGCGTAAGGGCGACGAGCGCCTCGTCGCTTTTGTTGTCCAAGGGGTCATACACAGACATACCGGCATTATAGCCTTATGAAAGTAATACGCAATGCGTTGCTGATTTCTTACCTTACTCAAAAAAATTACTCTTAAATTACTCTTAAAAATCACTCTCTTGAATGAACCTTTTGCTCCAACGGCGGGGGCTGGGGTTGACATATTTTTTTCTTTATGTTAATATAGTACGTTAAAACAAAAAAATATCAAAAATAAGATAAAATTTATTAAAAAATTTAACTAAATAACGTCACTATTTATGAACAAAAGAACCCTCCTGTTCTTTTTGAGCGGACTGGCCGCGCCGATCGCCCTGGCGACGATTGCCGGAGTGATTATTGCCTCGGGCCCGGCCGGCGCCGCGACGGTTTCGCCGACGGTCCTGTGCAACGAGTACGGAGACTCGGGCATTGATCCGTTCCGCCGCGCGTCAATCTTCGAGGTAATTCTTAAAACCTCAACCAAGCCGGCGCAGGAAAACTACATTGGTTCCGACGTCTGCATTGACGTTACCCATCTGCGCGAGTACTACTGCTACACCATCGGCGCCGCTGACCCGAAACCCTACGGCTACGTCGCGGGGAACATGCTGGCGCGCAACACCGAGGTGACCTGTAAGAACGGCTGCTCCAACGGAGCGTGCCGGGCCGAAACCGCGGTGACGACTCCAGCGACCCCAACGGTTCCGCCGGTGACGCCGACGCCCACGACCGTGGTGAAGCCGCCGGTGACGCCGACGCCCGCGCCGACTACTAACCCGACGGTCGCCACGCCGCCGGTGAAGCGAACGCCCGTCTCCAGCCCGGCTCCCAAGCCGGTGGCGAAGCCGGTCGTCAAGAAAGGCACCGGTGCCAGCTGCAACGCCAGCGCGCAGTGCGCCAGCGGCCGCTGCCTCTCGGGCCGCTGCCTCTGGACCACGCAGTGCGTTAACCGCGCCTGCACCCGGTAACGTCTAGTGTTTATCTTAAACTACGTCAAACCCCCTCTCGACCGAGGGGGTTTTGGTTTTTGCAAAACCAATGTTGGAGTGTCGTAGCATTGTCTGCGACCGATCTCATGCCGTAACTCCCTCGCCACGCTAACGCGTTGGCGTAGCGGGCCCGCTTGGTCTAATCATGGTTCCCCCTCTTACCCCAAGAGGGGGGGGCGCCAAGCCTAAAGGCTTTTGCCTAGTATCCTTCCCCTTACGTTAAGGGGAAGTTAGAAGGAGTTCTAAAGAAAGACGCCTTAAATAAGACCCCTCTCCCCTGGTGGGAGAGGGAACCTCGGTAAAATCTTGGTGGGGTGAGGGGGGAAAAAAAGAACCGCTTGTCAGCGAGGTTCGGTCGTGAGATAATAGGCGCAGGCAACCATGCTATAGCTAAAATAGAAAGGAGAAACTATGCAACTTGGAGACGCAATACAGCCGTCTGGCTGGCGCCGGCCGTCAGTCGTGCTTGGACTGATCGGGATGATTCTGATCGCCGGCATCGTCGTGGCGGCGCTGTTTCGGGATCGGGTGGTGAATAACCCCCAGTGGCAGGTGAGCGTAACCGGCCACGCCGAGGTCGAGTACCAGCCGGACACGGCCAACGTTTCGCTGGGGGTGCAGCTTAACAAGGCGGCCAGCGCTGAAGCGGCGCTCAAAGATTTGAATCAGCGGACCGAAAAGATCATCTCGGCGGTCAAGGCGGCCGGCATCGCCGAGTCTGATATTCAGACCCATGGTTTCTCAATCTTCAGCCACTACGACTATATTGATAACACCTCGGTTCCCGCTGGCTACGACGCCAGCCAGCAGCTGCTCATTAAGGTTCGCGACATTGCCGGCAACAAAGACCTGGTTTCCCGGGTCGTAACCGAGGCGACCAAGGCCGGCGCCAACCAGGTCAACGACATCTCGTTTGAGGTTTCAAACGCTGAAGACCTCAAGCAGCAGGCCCGGCTCGAGGCAATCGCCGACGCCAAACAGAAAGCCGGCACGCTGGCCAATGCCGCCGGGGTGCAGCTCAAGAAGGTGATCGGCTGGTGGGACAACGTGATTCAGGCGCCGGGCCTGAACCAGCCGATGTACTACGACGGTAAGGGCGCGGGCGGCGCGGTTGGCGGCGTCGGTGGCGCGGTGCCGATCGGCGTCCAAAAGATCATCATCGAGATCGGCGTCAACTACCGTATTAAGTAAGAACGAGCCTCCTTTATACGCTCCCCCTTGTTTCAACCCCGCACCTTTTGAAATTTAAAAAAAGGTGCGAGGGTCAAGGGGGAGCAACCCTCACCTTTTAGTCGGGAAATCGCAAAAGCAGAAAGGTGAGGGTGAGGGGGTCTAAAAATAATCAGCTCGGCAAACCCCGCCCACTCGCCTCAAATAAATTATCCCTCCCCTTGGTAAGGGGAGGGGTTCTTTTTTATGGCCCTGCTTATTTTTGCTATAAACGGTAGTGCTGATTTTGTTTTTTTACCAGCCCTTCGGCGACGAGCTGCGTGACTCCGGCCGCGATGCGCGCGGCATCAAAGCTGTCGCAGCGGCGTTGCAGCTTCGGCAGCGTCATTTTCTCCGCTTCGAGCAACGCTCTCAAAATTACGCCACGCAGCTGGCGGTTGCTGCCGGCAAACCGCGACTGCTTGAGGTAGTGGCGGCTGCGGCGGCTGGGGTTTGGTTGGATTTTTTTCAGCATCGCGCCGTAGTCCATCAGGGCCGAGTACCACCGCCGCGGGTTTGTCCGGTCGAGCGTTTGTCCGGCCAGCGGCAGCAGCGTGCGGTCGCTCACCCGGCGGCTGCGGGGAAAAAAGTGGTGGAGCAGTACGGCGCGGACGTTGGTTTCGAGCAGCACCGTTGGCTGGTTGAAGGCAAAGGCGGCGACGGCCGCGGCGGTG
>MHIL01000035.1:0-7673 GCA_001817495.1 Candidatus Buchananbacteria bacterium RIFCSPHIGHO2_02_FULL_56_16 | reverse complement strand
CCGAACGGGGCACGGCTTCCCCGTGCTGGGCAACCATCGTTTGGGCGGCTTGCCGCAGCCGCTTGGCCCGGCGGTTGTAGCCCAGGCCGCTCCAGGCGGCGAGCACCTTTTTGAGCCGGGCGCGGGCTAACGTTTTGACGTCGGGAAACGCCGTGATGAACGCTTCGTACTTAACGACGACCCGCGGCGCCTGGGTCTGCTGGAGCATGATTTCCGACACCAAGATGCGGTAGGGGTCTTTGGTCCTGCGCCAGGGAAAGTCGCGGCGGTTCTGCCGGTAGAAACCGTAGACGGTCTGGCGGAATGAACGAACGGTCATTGCGGGCAGCCGTTGCATACCCCGTCGTGAAACTTCGATTATTGATTTAGATCGACGTTTTTCTAGAGCGTAAGCGTAACCTATATTTTTTATTGGCGACGTAGAGCGAGCGAAACAAAAAGTTTTTAACTTTTTGTTTCCGAGCCGAGGAGCCAAAAAGGGGTGAATACCCCGCGGCTTGCCGCGAAAAATGGGTCCAGGGCTTGCCTTGGGGCTAATACCCTTTATCCTGCGCTCGTTAGCGCTACTTTCGCGAGGGGACGTCCTTATCGAAGTTTCACTACGGGGCATACCGGGAAGTTACGGCTGGAACCGAACCGGGATCTCGACTTGCTGGTCAAACTCGGGCAGACCAGACGGGTTGTCTTTTTTTAGAATTAACCGGCCGGCCGGCGTTTGGGGCTGCCCGAAGGTGAGCATTGCTTCAAACGCCACAAAGTCTTCGACCATCCAGTCGGACTGGGCTTGGGCAATGGCCTGGGTCACCAGGTTGTTGTTAGCGTCGCGCAGCTCAATCGGGAAGCTGGCCTCAAAGTACCAGGTACCGTAAGCTTCGCCGCTGACCTGCAGCGGGCTGCTGACTACTTCGTCAGGTTGCGGTGTAGTCAGGACCGGCGCCTGGCTGTCGGTTGTGGACTTAGTCGGCTGGGTAAAGGTAAGCGACGAGAGGATGCGCTCGACATCGGCTCGATCTTGGCGGCTGACGTTTGCGTGACGCAGCAACACCGCGCCGTCGGGCAGCGGCGGCGCGCACTGGTCGGTAGGCAGCTCGACGCCGTCAACGAGACAGTCGATCGTGAGGTCGTCGAGCTTGACCGCGCCCCAGACAAAGCCCGATTGGTCCCAGCCTGCCGGCGCCCGGTTAAAGCGGCTGTAGGTCGCCCAGCGGCTGCCGTCGGCGAGGACGAAATCAGTGGCGAGCGCCCCGCCCGGCTTGAAGGTAAGCGTCGAGGACTGGCTCTGGCCGATGATGCCCTCGGTCGGCACGCCGTTCGGGAACACCGAAACCTGGGTGGCGTTGCTGTGGTGGATCAGCGGCAGGTCGAGACCTTCGGTCGTTTCCGGTTTGTAGACGTTAATCGCGGGAAACGCGCCGTCGCTGAATTCCGCCACCCGCCAGTCAGACGGGTACTCGAGGCGAAAGCCGTAGGTTTCATTGGTGTAGGTGAGCCATTGTGTCTCGGCCGGAACACTGTCGCCTTGGGCCTCGTTTGGTTTTGTTTGCCGGGCGAAGAAGTACCCGGCCGCCGCCGCGCCGGCGAGCAGCAGGAGCGCGACGAACACGAGCAATACTTTTTTCATACTATGTTTATATGATTTAGAGTACGGACATCGTAGCAAAAAGTTCGAGGGCTGTCGAACGGGCGCATGGCATATCGCACATCGCAAATCGTCGGCAGCGATTTGCGATTAGCGATTGGCGACTCGCGCGCTACTTGACCGCGAAAACGTAGTAGCCGCTGACCTGCTTTGACTTGACTTTGCCGGTCAGCCGGTCGAGCAGGCCGCCGAGGCTGATCCAGAGACGGCGCCGGCCCAGCGGCGAGAGCCGAACGAGCGTTTCGATCGCGCCGCGGACCGGCTGGATTTCGACGGTGGAGAAATCTTTAAGCAGGAGCTTGAGCGCGTCGTGGCTGAAGCGCCAGTAGTCCCGGTAGTAGCCGGGCTCGGCGTGGTAGTAGTAGAGGAACGGCACGTAGAGCAAGCAGCGGCCGCCGGGCTTGAGCACGCGGCGGATTTCCTGGACCGCGACCAACGGATTTTCAACATGCTCCAGGACGGCTAAACAAATGATGGCGTCGGTTGAATCATCCGCCAGCGGCAGGTGGTGGATGTCACCGACGATGTCGGGGTGGTAGGTGTCAACCGGGTCAAGGATTTTGTAGTCAATCTGCTGGGTGAGCGGTATAATCCAGGCGCGCGAAGGGTCAAAGCGGTTGCTCTTGTCTTTACTGATTCGCAGTCCCCCGCCGATGTCGATAATCAGTTTCGATGAGGAAAATATCGCCCTGATTTTGGCGGCGAAGAATTGATCCCAGGGGGTGGTGGCCATGGCGGTTTGGTTAACGTTGAGGCTCATTTTAGTATAGCAAACCCCGCACCTTTTGAAAAAAGGTGCGGGATTGAGTTGACTACAAAATCGTTACCCAACGGGTTAGATCTTTTTGACCTTGGTGGCCGCTCGGCCCTTCGGGGTTTCAGATACCTCGAAGCTGACGGCATCGCCCTCGCGCAGCTCGCTGAAATCTGTTCCATCGAGCTCACTGGCGTGGAAAAACAGGTCTTTGTCGTTTCCGGGTTGGCTGATGAAACCGAAGTTCTTGTCAGTCAACTTCTTGATTGTGCCTTCCATACGTATGGGTGAATGGTTAGATTTGTTAGTACAGTCGAAAGTAGAAATCCGACTACATTTCTAGCCATTCGTACTGTTGGTTAGCGCATAACCGTCCGGCAGCGTGCCGAGCGGCCAGGGACAGTGGGTTCCGGCGCTTCCTCATATATCATAGCATACCTTGTCCTGATTGTCCACCAATGGGTCACCCGGTCCCAGGCGAAGGGCTTGGTCAAGCCCCCGCCTCCTTGAAACGGTGCCAAGAGTTCTTTTGGCGCTTCTCGACATTTCGGCTCCATTAGGGCATACTACGAGGTACGTAGGATGATCGGTTGGGGCAGCCTCTAGCTGTCCGCAGGGTAAGATTTTTCGACCCCTGACGTCATAATCATTGTGCCCGCATCGCCATGGATCGTCTCGAACGACAATTCATTGACGTGTACGATAGGTACGCCGACGCGATTTTTCGCTATTGCCTGTACCGATCGTACGAACGTGAGAAAGCTAAAGATTTCACCCAAGAGACGTTCATGCGGTTTTGGAACCTGCTGACTAAGGGTGAGGTCATTGAAAAGCCCCAGGCGATGCTCTACACCATCGCCCGCAACCTCATTATTGATTCGTCTCGGAAACGGTTCGAGCCATCGCTCGACGCGTTGGTGGAATCGGGCTGGCAGATCGCCGACCATCACGACGGAGAAGCGCAACGCCACCTCGTGCTGGACATCCGCCATTCGTTGCGGCAGCTCCGGGTGCACAACGGCGATTGGTGCGAGTGCGTCGAGCTGAAGTACCTCGACGGCCTGCCGGTAAAAGAGATCGCCAGGCTCTTAGACGTTTCGCCGGGTACGGTGTCGGTTCGCATTTACCGCGGCATCAGGTACCTCAAAAAGTCGTTACGCTATGAAGCGCAAACTTAACACGGTTCGTCAGATCCTGCATCGACAGTCACTGTCAGCGACTGAACGAAATCAGCTCCGATCAACCCTGCAATCCTACATCACCAACCGGCCGGCCGTAAGAAACCTGGCGGCTGACCGTCACATACTACCGATCGGCTCCTTTAGGGCCGCTTCATTCTTAACCTCTAAAGGTATGTTGGTATCGGTAGTAATCATGTTGTTGGTAGTCGCCGGCGGCGGCGCGACGTTTGCCGCGGAGCAGGCATTGCCCGGCGATTTTTTATACCCGCTCAAAGTTAACCTGACCGAAGAGCTGCGCGGCGCGCTCAACTTTTCAACCGAGGCGCAAGCCGACTGGGCAATCGAGCGGCTGGAGCGGCGCTTAATTGAGGCGGAGCAGCTTAACGTCGCCCAGCGGCTCGACGAGCGCGCCAAGGATCAGATTGAGCGCCGCGTGAGCAGTCAGGCTCAAGCGGTTGTCACACTAGCAGCGCAGCTTAAAGCGCGCGGCCAGACCGCCGCCGCCGCCGGCCTTGAGTCGGGGATCGAGGCGGCGCTGCGCGGTCACGCCGAGGCGATGCTGTCGATTATCAGTAATAACGTTCACGCCGCCGATATCGCCGTCGGGGTAACCGAGCGCGCTCAAGCGACGGCCGAGGACCGGATTGAAACCGAGCACGAGCTCGCCGGCAAAGTCAGCGCCGAGGTGAAGGCGGCGGCCGAAGGGAAAATGAACGCCGCCAGCCACAAGCTGGCCGAAGTCGAACGGTTCGTCAACAGCAAGAAAGGTAGCGTGAGCGCCGAGATTTTCGCCGCCGCGCAAGCCAGGCTGACTGCCGCGCAAGCCATTTTTACCCAAGGGAAAGTTGATTTCGAAGCCGGAGCCTACGGCGAAGCGTTCGTCGCGTTTCAGCAGGCGATTCGGAGCGCCCAGGAAGCCAACATCATCATTGCGGCCGCTGAGCGTCTCCACATGGAGTCTTGGATAAAGATTGGACCGGACGCTACTTCGACGCTGATGCGGCAGCGTGATGACGATGACGAACTCGATGATCAATCCACAACCTCAACCTCGGTGGAAATATTACTCGATGCCGCCCAGAAAATGCGCTCTGACATTCGCTCCAGGCTGGAGCAGCGGGGGCGGCCGGCGGTTGAGCCCGGTGACGGTGACGATGTGGCAGACGATGCATCATCCTCGAGCAGCCGGGAACTGTTTAACCGAACGTCGGTCAATACCAATACTGATGTTGAAATCGAAGCAGAAGATGTTAAGGTTAACGTCAACCTAAATACCAACGGTTCGGTTGAGCTCGATTTCTAGTCCATCAAATCTTCAAAAAAATAAAAAGAGCTCTCGAATGAGAAGCTCTTTTTAGTTTGCGAAAATAGGTGCAGTCTTGATTAAAAAAAAGAGCCTTGTGTCATTCAAGACAAGGCCCAACTTGAGTTGCTACACAGTTTGGCTGGGGTAAGATCCTAAAAAGCGGGCAGGCATCAGTGATAACCCGCTATACATAAAGTTTTCAAGGTCTTCATGGATTTCTGGATCATCAATGTGGCCGCTGAACTCTAAAAGGAAATTGTATTCCCACGGTCTGCCGACAATGGGCAGCGGGTACATGCAGAGAAGATTTGGTGGAGTCTCTTTCAACCGATAGAGATCCCTGGGTGATTCAATGCTGGTAAAATTACCAAGGGCCAGCCAGAGTGCACCAGATTCGTCCTTACTGAGTGAGATCAGGAACGCAGACTTATCATTTCCGGTTCTCGTTGCATGCTGCTTACCCAGAACCCAAAAACGAGTTTGCGCTGTCCGGTGATCGGTGACCGAGTTTGGTACAACCCGAACGAGGTTGTATGTATGCTCGGCCCGCTCGGTTGCCAATGCAGCGTATTCTGGATTCTGACTCGCTTCATAAGCCGCTCCGCCTGTTGACCGGCGAACGTCAATATCAATACCTTCCTTTTTTAGTGCTCGGACGAATCGACTACATTGCTGCAATGCTACCGAATGAGAGAGTAGTTGCTTTGGCGGCTGATTTCTTAATTCCTTTCTTAAATAATACAGCTCGATAGGAATTATTACCTCAGCGCATACTCTTAAACCGCCATAGGTTTCGGCGTCACTTACCGCCCGGATAGTTTCTGAAATAAATCCGTGTATGGAGTTCTCCATCGCAACAACCCCATGGTCAAGTGCTTGCCGAGCGACCGCATAACAAATTTCTTCGTGCGTGGGATAATTGATGAATTCAACTTCATCTATCCGATCGAAGAAATACTGTTCAGCAGCCATGTAACCGAAAGTCGTTTTGTCAGGTCCATGATCGGTATCCGGACTAAGATACCCTACTTTTTTCTTATCCATTGTTTGATCCTCCTTGTAAGAAAAGGGTGCCAAATATTGAGCTACTTGGCACCGTACTGACTGTCAGGGGTTGGAATCAAAGATAAAGATCTGGGTGGAAACCCATTTCAAAACAGTAACTGTTCGATGGGATATCCCACTGGACTTGCTTTGATCCATTCCGCTTTGGAGCAGCGTGAGTTGGTTTTACCTCCTTCGGCTCATCCTCGTTTTCAACCGCAACTTCGGTTTCGACCGCTTCTTTTGGTTGCATACCAATCTCCTTCCGTAAAAGAGCAATTTCTTGTCAAAGGACGTACTTTCTTTGAGTATTACGTAGTATACATCCAGTAAACGGTTTTGTCAAGTTAGCGCATCGTTATAAAATCACGACCCGCTGCTGGGCGGGCCTGGTCGGGACCTTCTGTAATTCAGTATTTTCGTTACCTCACCCTTGGTGCGGCACCAGCAGGATGGTGAGGTAAATCACCGCGACGCCGGCGAGCAGCCAGAGGGTGTGCAGCACGACGTTACGGCGCCTGGTTTCGTGGTGAAGCTCGGGGATCAGGTCGGCGGCGGCCAGGTAGATGAAGTTACCGGCGGCGATCGCGGCCATCAGCGGCACTGCCGATTCGATACGTTCACCAAAAAAGTAGAATGCGACCGCGCCGAGGACCGCGGTGAGCGCCACCAGGAAATTGGCCAGCAGCGCGTGGGATTTTGACCAGCCGGCGTAGAGCAGGACGCCGAAGTCGGAAATTTCCTGGGGGATCTCGTGGAAAATAACGGCGAGGGTAACCACCACACCGGTGTGAACGTCGAGCAGGAAAGCGCCGGCGACCAGAAAGCCGTCAATGAGGTTGTGGAGCGCGTCGCCGATCAAGTTGAGGTAGGCCAGGTGGCTGCGCGGCTGGCGGTCGTCGTTGGTTTCGTGGATTGATTCGCTGCAGTGGTGCCAGTGCAGGATACGCTCAAAGAGGAAGAAGACCAGCATGCTGCCGAGCGTTACGCCAAAGATAAGGTGGGGCTCGAGGCTGCTCTCCTCAATCGCTTCCGGCAGCAGGTCGAGGAAGGCCACGGCCAAGAGCGCCCCGGCCGCCAGGCTGATGAGCGGCCGCAGCTTGCGGTGCTCGAGCTTCTGGCGAAAGAGGACGATAATGCCGGTGATTGATATCAGGCTAATAATGATCGTGGCGAGGATGATCGTGGCGAGCATAGGTTTTGTTAGGCGTCAACACACTTCCGGCAGATACCAGTCAGCACCAGCCGGTGGGCGATGTTTTTAAAATTTGGAACAGAAACGATTTTGTGGTCGCAGGCCACGCAGGCAACCGCCTCGCAGCTGCGGCAGAAGATGTGGTGATGGGGCGCGTCGGCGAGGTAGAAGCAGTCGGTTTTTCTCATGGTTTCGCGAAAAACAATGCCGCTGCGCTCGAACGCTTCGAGGTTGCGGTAGATGGTGACCAGGTCGAAGCGCTGCTTGAGCTTGGTGTGGATTGTTTCGGCAGAAATCGGGTGATTGTTCGCCGCGAGGCACTTGAGCATCGCCAGCCGGCCCGGCGTGGCTTTGAGGCGTTTTTGGCGGAGGATCATTTCCATGCTCACAGCGTAGCACCGGTATAAAATAGATGCAAGTGGTTTGCATCTATTTATGGTCGGCAGTAAACGACTGTTTTTAATTTAAGACTGTAGAAAAATAGACTCTCCGAATAAAGACTTTTGAGTGGTCGTCCTCAGAGATCTGGCACTCCGATGTCCATCGGGGTCCCA
>MHIL01000034.1 GCA_001817495.1 Candidatus Buchananbacteria bacterium RIFCSPHIGHO2_02_FULL_56_16 | reverse complement strand
CCCGTGAAGATCGAGAAGCTGCGCGTTACCTCGGGCTGGGGCCTGCAGGCTGACGGCCGGTGGGGTATCAAAGGTTTTAACAAAGCTGGCAATCCCCTAGGTTTGTTTGAGGTCGAGGCGTACGGCAGCATCGTGTTTGATCGTCGGGGGTCTCTTGTCTCGCTCGCCTGTCCTCCTGCAGGCCCAAGCATTACCGATCCCTGTAACGATGTCTATTACATCGGCTTTGACAACAATCGTTACATTTTTCGCCGAGTCGTACTAGGGGCTGAAACATACTGGGATGGACCCTTTACCAGCTGGTATCCCGGAGCGTCAATTGCAGCCATTACTCCAACTGAAATGAGTCAGTATAAGATTAGTGGCAATGTCCTAATACGGCCCGGTACGTGGCTCGTTAAAATCGCTACTGATTCGAAGGTTTATGCAGTTGGCGCCGATCGAAAATCCTTGCGGCTAGTCGCCACTGACAGTTCCTCTAAATTGGCGGCGGCACTGTATGGCACAGACTGGCAGTCCCCGGTCCGGGTTGCTACCATTCCTGACCTTATTTTTCCCCTGTTTACAATGGGGGCCGATTGGGTCGCGTTGAATAAGCATCTTGATGGAACGCTCATCCGGTACGCCAGCTCAACCGACGTTTACCTTATTGATTTCGGTAAGAAGCGCTTGGTGACAGATAGCGGCTTTTCCACCAACCGGTATGATCTAGACTCTATCGTTAGGAACGTTGACCCTCGCATTTTTATCTACCCCAACGGTGCGGCTGTGACGGGCTATGAACCCAGACTCTCTACACCATCTGGACCAATCCCCAATGCCCCGGCCGAAGGGTACTGTGGTGACGGCACAGCCAATTCGGTTCAGGAAGACTGTGACGGCAGTGATGGGGTGACACAAGGTTACTTGTGTACCGATCAATGCCGACTGCGGCCGAGCGTGCCGGTATATGGCAATGGTGTACCATAAAGCTCTGAACCCTGTGACGATGGAAACACGGCTGACACCGATTAATGTCGTAACAGTTGCAAAATCGCCTTCAATTGTTCCCTTGGCGCTGTCGCGGAACCGCACATTGCCGGTGAATTAATGGTTGTTAGGGGCTGTTCGAACGATGAGGATATGGAACGAACGGCAGCGCTAAGGTACGGTACCAACTTCCAGATACTATCGGGCAATGCCGCGCTACTTTCCGGCTTGAATGACCAGTGTCTCCGCGACTATATCCAAGCGATCAACGACGGTCGGGCACCTTGCTTTTCAAGCGCTGAACCTGACTATACTGGTAGTTTGTAATTAATTTTTCCGCATTATCTTTAGATGTTAGAGTAACAAATCCTAGAACCAAAAAACACCTCGCGGCTTAGGCTGTCGAGGTGTTTTCTTTACCCCGCACCTTTTGGAAAAAGGTGCGGGGGTTATGCCATCGTCATTGCGAGCGAGGCTATGAACCGGCTTTTGGAGCGAAGCAATCTTAGAGAGTAAAGGCAGATTGCTTCGTCGTTCCTCCTTGACGGTTCGAGGACACTCCTCGCAATAACAGACTGTGGACTCTTTTTTGTTCGCTATTCGCCATAGGCTGTTCTGTGCTAGAATAGTTCTACCCTTTATGGCCATCAACTTGGGTAATTTAAACGACGAACAGCAACAGGCTGTTACTCACGGCGACGGGCCGTTACTTATTGTTGCGGGCGCCGGAACCGGCAAAACCACGGTCATCACCCAGCGTATCGCCTGGCTGATCGAGCAGGAGCGGGCTAAAGTTAACGAAATCCTGGCGCTGACCTTTACCGACAAGGCGGCCGGCGAGATGGCCGAGCGCCTCGACCAGGCCCTGCCCTACGGCTACGTTGACCTTTGGGTGATGACGTTCCACGCCTTTGCCGAAAAAATTCTCCACCAGCACGCTCTGGAGATCGGCATTCCCAATGACTTTCGGCTGCTCAACCAGACTCAGCAGTGGCTCCTGGTCCGTCAGAATCTCGACCGTTTCAGCCTCGACTACTACCGGCCGGTCGGCAACCCGACTAAGTTCATCCACGCCCTGCTCAAGCTCTTCTCGCGGGCCAAGGATGACGCGATCACGCCCGACGACTACCTGCATTACGCCCAGGACCTCAAGCTCAACGCCGACAGCGCCGACTTTATCAAAAACCTCTTCGACGCCGAGACGATTAAATCGTTGAGTAAAAAGGAACGCAAAGAGCTGGTCGCCCAGGAGATCGGCAAACAGCAGGAAATTGCCGACGCCTACCACACCTACCAGCAGCTCCTCCTTGACCACAGCGCCCTGGACTTCGGCGACCTGATTCACTACTGCCTGACGCTGCTCCAGCGGCGGCCGGCGGTCTTGGCGCGCTACCGCCAGCAGTTCCGCTACCTCCTGGTTGACGAGTTCCAGGACACTAACCACGCCCAGTACGAGCTGGTCAAGCTCCTGGCCGCGCCCCGCAACAACGTGGCGGTCGTCGGCGATGACGACCAGTCAATCTACAAGTTCCGCGGCGCGTCGGTTTCCAATATCCTCGAGTTCAAGCACGACTTCCCCAAGGCGAAGGAAGTTTTTTTGATTAAAAACTACCGGTCAACCCAGGACATCCTCGACCTGTCCTACCGGTTCATCTGCCAGAACAACCCCAACCGTCTGGAGGTGAAGCTGGTCAAGGCCGGCCGCCGCAAGCTCTCCAAGCAGCTCATGGCCCAGACCAAGGCGCAGGGCGCCCTCAGCCACTACCACTACCAGACGGCGGACGACGAGGTCGTGGGGGTGCTCAAGCTGATTGACGAGCTCAAACGCCGCGACGCCGAGCTGACCTGGAACGACTTCGCGATCCTGGCCCGGACTAATGAAGCGGCCAACCTGTTCGCCCACGGCTTGAGCCGGACCCAGATTCCGTACCGCTTCCTGGCATCGCGCGGCCTGTACACCAAGCCGGTCGTCCTTGACGTGCTGGCCTACCTGCGGCTGTTGGACAACTACCACGAGAGCACGGCGGTCTACCGGATTTTGAACAGCTCGGTGGTCGGCCTGGCGCACCGCGAGGTTGTCAACCTGAACTACTGGGCGAAGCGCAAGGGCTACTCGCTGTTCAGCACGCTCCAGAGCGCGGAAGTGCAACAGACCCTCAAGCCGGCAGTCCGCGGCCAAATCCAGCAGTTTTTGAATTTTGTAGAAAAACACAGCCAGCTCGCCAAGCAGAAGTCGGTGAGCGAGACGGTGATGGCGTTTTTGGAAGACACCGGCTACCTCAAGGTGCTGACCGCGGGCGAGGGTATTGAGCTGCTCCAGTCAACAGCATACTTGAACCAGTTTTATAAAAAAATTAATGATTTCGAACGTTCAACCGCTGATCCGTCGGTCAGAAATTTTTTGGCGCTCATCGACCTCGAGCTGGAAGCCGGCGAGGCCGGCGCGATTGAGCAGGAACTCGACGAGGGCCCGGAGGCGGTGAAGGTCATGACGGTCCACGGCGCCAAGGGCCTCGAGTTTACCCATGTGTTCATCATCAACCTGGTTGACCGCCGGTTCCCGACTGACGACCGGCCCGATCCCATCACCCTGCCCGACGCGCTGATTAAGGAGATTCTGCCGGAGGGCGACGTCCACCTTCAGGAAGAGCGCCGGCTGTTCTACGTGGCAATGACCCGGGCCCGGCGGGGGCTCTACTTCACCAGCGCCGATGACTACGGCGGCGCCCGAAAAAAGAAAATTTCCCGGTTCCTAGCCGAGCTCGGCGAGCAGGGGTTCAAACTGGCCACGGCCCGCCCGTCAGCGCCTGACGGCGCAGCAGTTGGCGGGCGGGCCACAGGCTCGCCTCACTTCGCGGGCGAAGCGGGTGCGGTCGCCCGCGCCACGTCCCGGCCGGTGGCCAGCCCGCCGCCCATTTCCCGTCAGGACGTCGCCTACTTGCTGCCGAAGCGCTTCTCGTTTACCCAGCTCAAGGCGTTTGAGCGCTGCCCTTACCACTACTGGCTCGAGCATCTGCTGAAGATCCCGCAGCCGGGCAAGCCCTACTTTTCGTTCGGCTCGTCCTTGCACAACACGCTGCAGCAGTTTTTTCTCAAAGTTCAGGAGCGCTCCCGCGCCAGCCAGCAAGACCTGTTCGGTCAGTCGGTCGTGGCCAGCCAACCCGGCAAACCGGCCTGCAGCCTCGACGAGCTGTTCGAGCTCTACGAGCGCTGCTGGATTGACGACTGGTACCAGGACCGTCAGCAGCACGACCAGTACAAAGCCAACGGCAAGCGGGCGCTGAAAGCGTTCTACGACCGGTACCGCCAGGAGTTGCCCCTGCCCAAGCTGCTGGAGACGCCGTTCAATTTCAATCTGCGCGGTGAGGCAGGGGAGAACTACACCATCGTCGGTAAGATTGACCGGGTTGATCCGTTAAACAGCTCGCCACGCTTCGGTGGCGAAGCGGGCGGCGCGGAAATCATTGACTACAAAACCGGCCAGGGTAAAACCGAAGCGACGCTGGACACCGACGACAAGCAGCAGCTGCTGATCTACCAGCTGGCCGCCCAGCAGCTCGGCGAGCGGGTCGAGCGGCTGACCTACTACTATCTTGAGAGCGGCGAGCAGGCGTCGTTTGTGGGTACCGAAAAAGATCTCGCCGCGATCAAGCAGAAGGTGATTAAAACCATCCAAGCCATCCGCCGCTTTAATTTCCCGGCCGAGGTTAAAGATTGCCAGTGCCGGAACAATAATTTGCGAGATTTGTAGCTTTGCGATTAGCGATTTGCCATTTGCAATATATGCCATTCATTAGACTCGAACAGCTACTCAACCGTTCGGTGAAGCAGGCGGGCCTCACGCCCAAGCTGGCCCACTCGAAGGTGCTCGAGGAATTCACCGCGGTGATCGAAAAGTCTTTCGGACCGCAAGCCGCCGGTAAGGTGAAGCCGCTCTACCTTAAGGACAGCGTACTGACGGTCGCCTGCCTGTCGTCAGCGCTGGTCGCCGCGATTACCGAGCAGCAGCGGCGCCTCATTGAAGAGCTCAACCGTCCCTACCGCCAGGCCGTGGTCGAACAGATCAGGTTTTTAACGTAGACAAGTCAAAATAAGTGAGTAAGTCCAGATAAGTGGGTAAGTAAAGTAAGCAAGGTAAGTAAAGTAAGCTATGAGCTTACTTGCTTACTTTACTTAATTTACTTATTAGCTTACTAACTACGCTCTGGTTGCTCTGGGCCGCTTTTCTTGTTATAATTCAAACGTCTTATGAACCCAAAGCGCTTCACCTTTCTCCTTGCTTCCGGCACTGTCCTCGCCTGGATTGGCTGGCTGCTGGTTTGGTGGCGAATCAATCCCGATGAAACCGGTTGGCTTGGCATCGGCCTGTTCTACTCGAGCGCCGTCTTGAGCTTAACCGGCACCTTGTTTTTTACCGGAAAGTTTTTTCGGACCAAGCTCGGCGCCAAGCAGCTGCTCGGTACCATGATTGCCACGGCCCTGCGGCAGGGTATCCTCTTCACCCTGCTGATTATCGGCTGGCTGGCGTTGAACAGCCAGCGGATGGCGAGCCTGTGGAACCTCGCTCTCCTCCTGCTGGTGCTAACGGCCTGTGAGTTTTTCTTTATGAGCCGGCACCAGCACGCCCGGCCGACCGTGACTTTATGAACCATCAACTCAAACAACTAGCCGAGTCGTTCGCGGCGGAAGCGCAAAAGGCAGCCAGCCTCGATGACGTCGCTCGGCTGGAGGTAACGTACCTCGGCCGCAAAGCCGGCAAGCTGACCGAAGTTTTGCGCAACTTAAAAAACGTCCCGGTCGCCGAGCGCAAAGCAGTCGGCCCGGCCGCCAACCAGCTCAAGCAAACCATTGAAAAAAAAATTGCAAGGCTGCGGGTGAGCCTGGCGGTCGGCCCAGCGGCTGATCTCGATTTGACCGTGCCGGGCATCCGGCCGCCGGACGGGCACCTCCACCTGGTGACCAAGGCGATCCGCGAGATTACGGACATCTTCCAGCGTCTGGGCTTCTACCGGGTTTCCTACCCCGAGGTTGACTGGGACTGGTACGCGTTCGAGGCGCTCAACATGCCGCCGGACCACCCGGCCCGCGACGAGTGGGAAACTTTTTTTATCGATACCAAAGCGGTCGGTCCCAAGGGCCAGCGGCTGTTCACCCCTCATTCGACGTCAGGCACGGCCCGCGAGCTTGAGCAACGGCCGCCGCTTCGTTCAATCAATATCACCAAATGTTACCGGCGGCAGATTGACGCGTCGCACGTACCGATGTTCCACCAGTTTGACGGGTTGCTGGTTGACGAAAACGTTACCATCGCCGAGCTGAAGGGCACGCTCGACTACTTCTTTAAGCAATTTTTCGGTCCCGAGCGCCGGGTGCGGATCCGGCCCTACCACTTCCAGTTCACCGAACCGAGCTTCGAGGTTGACGTCTCCTGCTCGATCTGTAACACCAAGGGCTGCAAGGTCTGCAAAGCCGGCTGGCTCGAGCTCGGCGGCGCCGGCATGGTTCACCCCAACGTTTTAAAAGCGGGCAAGATCGATCCAAAAAAGTACTCCGGCTTCGCGTTCGGCTGGGGCGTGGAGCGCAGTTATTTAATGAAAGCGAACCTCAACATTCCAGACATTCGGATTTTGTACCAGAACGATTTGCGGTTTTTGGAACAGTTTTAGGGGAAGGAGGAATATCTTGTCTGGATGGTAAAAACATGCGATGAGAGCAGAGGCTCTCATCTACCCACCGCAGGGGCAGCTCGGAGCCTCTGCTCCGAGCTGTAGAGTCCAATCAACATAGCGCCATTACCATTGATGAATGGGCTATGCCAGGCAGGTTAAGAAAGTATCATAATGAGAGTTACGTTCATTTTGTAACCACTGTAACATTTCGTCGGCAGCCATATTTCCGAGACCCCCAGCTGTGTCAGATTCTTGCCGCTAACATCAGATTCTATCAGCAAAAATTTAGTTTGGAGGTGTACGGATGGGTGATTATGCCAGACCATCTGCATTTGCTTGTTTGGTGGGATGTGGAGAAACGGCCGGAATTGACGGTTTCGAAGATTGTTCAAGGGATAAAGGGCGCGAGTGCGCGGCAAATGATTGATCTCTTTAAAAACAAGGGTAACCCGCGACAAGAGCAGAGGCTCTTGTCTACCCACCATGAGGGTAGCTCGGAGCCTCCGCTCCGAGATGGAAGACAAGAGCAGAGGCTCTTGTCTACCCACGGCGTGGGTGCTTCCCGACAAGAGCAGAGGCTCTCGTCTACCCACCATGAGGGTAGCTCGGAGCCTCCGCTCCGAGATGGAAGCCACCGGCGAGGGTTGCGGTATCAAATCTGGCAGCCAGGTTTCTACGATTTCAACATCTATACTCAAAAGAAGCTGCAAGAAAAAATTGATTATCTCAAAACCAACGTTATCAATGCTGGTTTAGCTGACGACTGGCAGGACTATCGATGGATTTATCTTAAGTATGACTAGACTTTACTAACTTTGACCCCGACGAGAGCAGAGGCTCTCGTCTACCCACCGTTCTATGGAGACAAGAGCAGAGGCTCTCGTCTACCCACCGTTCTATGGATCGCCGCATCTCCTACAACTGGATTAAAGAGCACATCAAGCTTAAAGTATCAGCCGAGCAGTTCGCGGCCGAGTTTTCGTTAAAGAGCCAGACCGTGGATCGCGTCACCGAGTTTGGCAAGGGTTTCTCCGGCGTCGTGACCGCGAAAGTGACGGCTTTAACCAGCCACCCGAACGCCGACAAGCTCAAGCTCGCCACCGTCGCTGTTGGCAAGATGACGCTTGAGGTCGTCTGCGGCGCGCCCAACGTCGCGGTCGGCCAAATCGTCGCGCTGGCACCGGTGGGTGCGAAGGTCCAGGACGCGAAAAACGCGGGCAGCCAGTGGGCGGTGAAGCGGGCGACTATCCGCGGCGTGGAGAGCAATGGCATGCTCTGCTCCCAGCGCGAACTCGGCTTGGGCGACGACCACGTCGGCATTATGGTCCTGCCGTCTGATGTAGCGGTTGGTAAACCGCTTGAGACAGCTTTAAAGTTGCCGGACCGGCTGCTCGATATTGAAATTACCTCCAACCGTCCCGACGCCATGTCGGTCGTCGGCCTGGCCCGTGAAGCCGCGGCGGTCTTTGACGCGCCCGTGCTCACAAAAGCCCCCCGGCCGAACCTGAGCGTTGCCAGGCGGCTGCCGCTCTCAATTATCGTCAAAGAGCCGAAGCTTTGCCCCCGCTACCAGGGCGTGGTGATGACGGGCGTGACCATCAAACCCTCGCCGCTCTGGCTGCAGCTGCGGCTGCTCTCGGGGGGCCTGCGGCCGATTAACAACGTCGTTGATATCACCAACTACATCCTGCTCGAGTACGGCAAGCCGCTGCACGTGTTCGATTACGAAAAAGTTGCCGGGGCAAAAATTATCGTCCGCCTGGCGAAAAAGGGAGAAACGCTGCTGGCGCTGGATGGCAATACCTACAAACTATCACCCGACCATCTGGTGATCGCCGACAACCGGCAACCCATCGCGGTCGGCGGCATCATGGGCGGTGAAGCGTCGGCGGCAACCACCGCGACCACGACCGTCATTTTTGAGTCCGCGGTCTTCGATCCGGTCGCGATCAGGAAAACCAGCCGCAGTCTCAACCTCCACTCCGATTCTTCCGACCTATTTGAGAAAGGGTTGCGGCCCGAGTCGGTGCCCGTTTCAATGCTGCGGGCGATCGAGCTGACCCAGCAACTGGCCGGCGGCCCGCTTCGCCACCCCGCTTCGCTGCCGAAGCGTGGCGAGCGAAGCGCGGCGAGCCGCGTCGCGTCGGCGATCGTGGATGTCGCTGTCAGCCGGCAGCAGCCGACCGTGGTGACCTTTGATCCGGAAACGATTCAGCGTTCCTTGGGCATCACCATTCCAATCGCGACGGTAAAAAAGATTCTGAGCCGCTTGGGCTTTACCGTATCGGGCAGCACCTCCCTGCGCGTCACCGTGCCGTGGTGGCGGGAAGGGGATATCGGCGCTGGCCACGATCTCATTGAAGAGGTGGCCCGGATTTACGGCTACTCCAGCCTGCCGACGCGGCTGCCGGCGGGCAACCTGCCGGGTCGCGCCACCGACCCACGGCTGGTCTGGCAAGACGCGATTAAAGACATACTGGTTGGCGCTGGTTTCAGTGAGGTCTACAACTACTCGCTGGTTTCGGCATCACTCCTTAAGGCCGCTGGCGGAGCGGGTAAAGATGCGATCGAGCTGGCCAATCCGTTGAGTGAAGACCTGAAGTACCTGCGAACGTCGCTCCTGCCGCAGCTGCTCAAGAACGTTGCCGACAACCTGGGTAACGCCCGAACCCAGCGTTTGTTTGAATTAAGCAACACCTACCGGCCGCGGGGTTCAAAAGAACTGCCCGAAGAGCGCCCGCAGCTGGCCGGCGTCGTCGTTGACCCGGCGGCTACGTTTCTGTTGGACGCCAAGGGCGCGGTTGAGCTTATGCTGAAAAAAATTGGCATCACCGGCTACCAAGCCAGCGTCGGCTCGGCCGGCAGTATCTGGGAGCATAATGCCGCCATAACGTTTACCTTGAAGCGAAAAACCATCGGCGTGTGCGGCGTGGTTAACCCCAAGCTGCATAACCAGTTTGGCATTGCCAAGCCGGTCGCCGCCTTTATCTTTGACGTTACGTTGCTCACCGGCGCCGCGTCGGCCGTCAGTGTCTATCAGCCGATCCCGGAATTTCCGGCGATCGAACGCGACATCGCCCTCACCGTCGACCAGCGCGTCTCGTGGCAGCAGATTAACGATCAGGTCCAGGGCATTGATCCGCTGCTAGTCGCGGTCGAGTACTTGAGCACGTTTACCGACGCCCGGCTGGGCGCGGGCAAGAAGAGCGTCGCGTTCCGGGTGGTGTTTCGCTCGACCGAACGGACGCTGAAATCCGAAGAAGCGGACGCCGTCGTTACAAAGATTATAAAAACACTGGAGGCGGGCTTAGGAGCAAAGCTCCGGTAACCTAACTCCTAATTCCTAACTCCTAATTCCTAAAATTATGCTTGAGACCTCAAAAGATTTGCTCTACGTTGTCATCGCCTTTTGCGTCTTATGGCTGACCGTTTTCATCTGTTGGGCGATGTACTACATGATTTCGATGCTGCGGACGATGCACCACATTACCAGCGGGGTCCGCGAGAAACTCGACCTCGTGGACAAGATTTTGAAACTGGTGAAAGACAAGCTCGAGAAGGGCTCAAACCACATGGCGGTGATTGCCGACTCGGTGATTAAGCTCGTCGGGCTGGCAATGGAGAAACAGCAGAAGAAGGCGGCGGGTAAAAAGCAAAAGCGATAGGAATATTGTTTAATTTTTAATTTCGAATTTCGAATCAATTTGGAATGTCCGAAAGGTTGAATGTTTAAAACATTCGAAATTAGTGCATTAAACATTGAATCGAAATTTAAAATTGAAAATTCAAAATTTTTTACTGTTGGGTCGGCTCGCCGTCCCAGGGAACCATCGATCGATTCAGGTTTCCTAAAACGTTACTGCCATGTCTTTTGTCCATCTGCACGTTCACTCGCACTATTCATTGCTTGACGGCCTGCCGAAAATTGACGAGCTGGTCAGCCGGGCGGCGGAGTACCAGATGCCCGCGCTTGGGCTGACTGATCACGGCGTCATGTACGGCTTGATTGAGTTTTACCAGCGGTGCCGGAAAGCCGGCATTAAGCCGATCTTGGGCGTCGAGGCCTATGTGGCCCGGCGCGGCCACCGTGACAAGCAACCCAACCTCGACGCACGGCCGTACCACCTCGTGCTGCTGGCAGCCGACGAGGTTGGCTACCACAACCTGATTAAACTGACCACCATCGCCCACCTCGATGGGTTTTATTATAAACCCCGGATTGATCTCGAGCTGCTGGCGGCCCACGCCGAGGGCCTGATCGGCTTGAGCGGCTGCCTCCAGGGCGCTCTTGCCCACCATGTGCTGGGCGGTAGAGACGACGAAGCGGCCGAGTACGTCAAAAAGATGACGGCTCTGTTTGGCAGCGGCAACTTCTACCTTGAGGTTCAAAACCACCCAACCATTGGTAACCAGAAATTGGTCAACCAGAAAATCTTTGAGCTCGCTTCCGCTCTGGCGCTGCCGGTGGTGGCGACCGTTGACGTTCACTACCTGAATCCCGACGACAGCCAGGCCCAGGACGCCCTGGTGTGCATCCAGACCAAGAAGATGCTCGCCGACACCGACCGACTGACGATGCGCGGCGAGGATTTTTCGCTGCGCTCGAGCGCTCAACTCGAGGAAGAGTGGGCTGACCATCCGGAGGTCGTCAGCCGCACCGAAGAGATCGCCGAACGCTGCAGCGTCAAGCTGAAATTCGGCACTCCGCTCCTGCCGCACTTTGACGTCCCGACCCGGCAGACGCCTGATCTATACCTGGCTGACCTTTGCGAAATGGGTCTGCAGAAACGCTACGGTACCGTCGACGTCGAGCCGCCGATTCGCGAGCGGTTGAACTACGAGCTCGACATTATTCAAAAAACCGGTTTTACTTCTTACTTTTTAATCGTCGCTGATTTCATCAACTGGGCCAAGCAGCACCAGATTGTCGTCGGGCCGGGCCGCGGATCGGCCGCCGGCAGCCTGGTGGCGTACCTCACCAACGTCACCAACATTGATCCGTTGAAGTACGATTTAATCTTTGAGCGGTTCCTAAATCCGGATCGTATCTCCATGCCAGATATTGACACCGACTTCGCCGATACGCGGCGCGACGAGGTGATCGAGTACGTGTCGAACAAGTACGGCCGGGACCGCGTCGCCCAGATTATCACCTTTGGGACGATGGCCGCCCGGGCGGTGATCCGCGACGTCGGCCGGGTGATGGGCTTGCCCTACGGCTACTGCGATAAGGTCGCTAAGCTGATCCCCATGTTCATGAATCTGAACCAGGCGCTCGACGCGGTACCGGAGCTCAAGGAGGTGATGAGCGACCCCAACGGCCGCCGGCTGATCGAGACCGCCAAGCGGCTTGAGGGCTGCGCCCGCCACGCCTCCACCCACGCCTGCGGGGTGGTCGTTACGCCGGACTCGATGGACCGCTACGTGCCCCGCCAGCGTTCCAGCCAGGACGAGAACGAAATCATCACCCAGTACGGCATGCGCCCGATCGAAGATCTGGGGCTCTTGAAGATCGACTTGCTCGGCCTCAAGAACCTGACCATTCTCGAAACGACGCTCGACATTCTCAAGACGGCCCGCGGCATTAACCTGAACATCGACGAGCTGCCGCTCGACGACAAGCAGACGTTCGCCCTGCTCCAGCGGGCGGAAACCACCGGCGTGTTCCAGCTCGAGAGTTCCGGCATGAAGCGCTACCTCCGGCAGCTCAAACCGACCGAGCTTGAGGATATCATCGCGATGGTGGCCTTGTACCGGCCCGGTCCGATGGAGCTGATCCCCGACTTCATCGCCGGCAAGCACGGCAAGAAGAAGATTACCTACCTCGATGCCCGCTTGAAGCCGATTCTGGAAAAGACCTACGGCATTGCCCTCTACCAGGAGCAGGTGATGGAGATCGCCCGTAAGCTGGCCGGGTTCTCCTACGGCGAAGCTGACGTCCTGCGCAAGGCAGTGGGCAAGAAAATTGCGTCGCTGCTCGCCGAGCAGGCCGAGAAGATGGTTGCCGGCATGATTAGGACCGGCCTCACGCCGGCCGCGGCCAAAAAGATTTGGGATTTCATCCTGCCGTTCGCCCGCTATGGCTTCAACCGGTCCCACGCCGCCTGCTACGCGATGATCGCCTACCAGACGGCCTACCTCAAAGCCCGCTACCCGGCCGAGTTCATGGCGTCGCTTTTGACGGCCGACCACGGCAACGTTGACCGGATCGCGATTGAGGTCGAAGAGTGCCGGCAGATGGACCTGGAAGTGCTGCCGCCCGACATCAACGAGAGCTTCTCGACCTTTACCGTGGTCTACCCCTCCCTCGAGCCGCGGCCGGATAAAACCAGTCAGAAGATTCGGTTTGGTTTTAGCGCGGTCAAAAACTTGGGCCAAAACATCGGCAAAGAGATTATCAAAGAGCGTAAGTCGAACGGTCCCTTTCAGAGCTTGGAGGATCTGTTGAGCCGGGTGAAAACCCAGGATCTCAACAAGCGATCGCTCGAGGCGCTGATCAAATCGGGGGCGCTGGATCAGTTCGGCGAACGCAACCAGCTGGTCTACAACATTGATAAGCTCCTTCTTTTTATCAAAAATATCAATCAGGAGGCGGATAGTAAGCAGTCGAGCCTGTTCGGGATGATGGCTGAAGCAATGACGTTGCCGCGGCTGACCCTCGAACCGATCGACGTCGCGACCGACAAGCAGCGGCTCGGCTGGGAAAAAGAGTTCCTCGGCTTGTACGTCTCGGCCCATCCGCTTCAGGAGTTCGCCGAGCTGCTGCGCGAGAAGGTAACGCCGATCGCCGAGCTGCTGGCCGAGGGCAACGGTTACCACGGCCGCTCGCTGGTGGTGGCCGGCGTGATTACGACGGTCAAAAAGGTGATTACCAAAGCCGGCGAGGCGATGGTGTTCTGCCGGGTTGAAGATGCCGGCGGGGGCGTCGAGGTGATCGTTTTTCCAAAAACGCTGCAGGCCGACTCCCAGCTCTGGCAGGAAGACAACGTCGTGGCCATCAACTGCCGGCTCTCTGACAAAGACGGCGAGCTCAAGCTCATCTGCAATCAGGCCAAGGCGCTCTCGCCGGAGAACGCCCGAGCGGTCGTTCTGGAGCTCTCGCGATTTTCGAATGCTAACGGCAATGGCAACGGTAACGGGAGAACGTATTACCGAACCGAGCGTCGCGAGCCCGCTGTTTCCGCCACTCCGCAAATTGAGTCCGTTTCGCCGGCCGCCGGCAGCATCTACATCATCCTCCGCGCGCCGATTGAAGAGGCGGTTTCTTCGGCGCTCAAAAATGTTCTGAAAACGAATCCCGGCCTTCACCCCGCCTGCCTGGTGGTGGTCACTAACGGCCAGCAGAAAAAGATTGTGACTAACTTTTTAATCGACAGCTGCCCGCAGGTCCAGGCGCAGGTTGAACAGCTGCTGGGTCCTGATTCATTCCGCCTGCCAAAGCGCTGATCGCATTGCCGGTGATTCGTTTTTTTGGTATGATAGCGGTATGGAAGGAGGCTTCACATTACCAAAAGTGTACCGGACGTTCGCGTGGTCTTTTTTCGGGTCAGCGCTCCTCTTGCTGATTTTTTTAGTCTACGTTATCTGGGCCCGGGTCACCATCGTCATCACGCCCACCGCTCAGCCGGTCAGCCAGGAATTCGTCGTAACCGTTACCGAGGGCGCGGCGGAGGGCGGGTCGGGAAATACCATCAGCGGCCGCGTACGATCGGTCGAGGCAAGCACGACTGAACAGTTTATCGCGAGCGGCCAGCAGCCAGTCGTCACCGACGTCGTGGGCGAGGTAACGATCATTAATAGCTATAACAAGGAACAGACGCTGGTAGAATCCACGCGGCTGACCGCGGCCGAGGACCCTGACACCGTGCTGGTTCGGCTCAAGCGAACCGTCGTGGTGCCGCCGGGCGGCCGGGTGACGGTTCAGGTCTATCCGGAAAAATCAGAAACGTTTGAAAAAATTGAACCGCGGCGGCTCATCATCCCCGGTCTGTGGGGGCCGTTGCGGGAAAAAATTTACGCGGAAAACGACAAGCCGTTGAGCCGTGAAGGTCAAACCGTGGCGGTGGTAACGCCCGATGATCTTACTCAAGCTGAAACTAAGCTCCAGGGCACGCTCAAGAGTCAGGCAATTTCGCAGGTCAACAGCGGGCTCTCCGCCCCCGAGGCTTTTTGGCCCAAGCTGGTCGCCGTTGATCAGCGCGAGGTCCACTTCGACGTCGAAGCCGGCGCTGAAATCCCCACATTTAACGGCAACGGCACGCTGCGGGCGGTCGTGGTTGCCTTTGATGAGGGCCGGATCGCCGAGCTGGCGGGCCGCCAGCTTCAGGCCAGTTTGGGCGACCAGCGCCAGCTCATCGAAGTTGACCAGGCGAGCCTCTCGTACTCGATTGAACACTTTGACCTTGGCAGCCGTACTGCCACGGTTCGCGTTTCAGTGGGCGGCAGCTCGGCCCTAGCCGCGGCCAACTCAGCGTTGTCAAAAGGCAAGCTTACCGGCAAGACCGCCGACGAAATCAAGCAGTACTTTTCTCAGTTTGCCGAGATTAAATCGGTTGAGGTTATTTTCTCGCCGCCCTGGCTGCGTAAGACGCCGCGGCTGGAAGATAAGATTGAAATTACCATCCGTCAGCAGTGAGCGGCTTGGGTAATATAAAAAAACCGTTACCATAATTGGCAACGGCCGGCGGGGGGGGGATATGACGCGAAAGATTAAAGAGCGTGCTTGATTTGATCAGGGGAAAGCCAAATGACTTTACCGCAAGGCGAAGGATTGGTTGCTTGACGTGCTGGCGGATCAGAGTCAGTTAAATCAACTCCGACCTGTTTTTTGCCAAATATCACTACTCGACCGAACCAGCCGCACAGCTCATGGTCTCCCACTACTCTAATCCTGTCCTGAAACCTGAATCCGAACCTTTCTTTTACCGGTAGCTGGACCATCGTTTCCTCCTTATTCAATTGAAAATAGCATTGGTTTTTGCGTCGAGGCCCTCGTTACTTTCAGTATGCGGCGACAGGGGTGAGGTGTCAAGTTTAACGTAGGTGCCAAACTTAGCCTACTTAAAATTTTCTTCCGTTACATTAGATTGCCTCACTATAGACTTAAATGTGCCATAAGGTATTTCTTTTCTGCCGGCCGGGATAATAACGGTTACCGTGGGATTGCCCAGCTTGCGGAATTTTACATAGCTGCCTCGTTGGGATATATAAATAAAGCCCTTCTGCTGAAGGACCTTAATGATCTGGCCTGAAGAGTAAAGTTTAGGCATATGGTAGAGAAACTTTCACTACTTCCGGTCTTTCTACCCGAGCAATTTTTCGTGTTTTAACGTCCTCGAAATATAGTTTTATTGCCTCATCCAAACTCGCCAATGCTTCTTTTTTGGTTTTGCCGAAACTGGACACATCAACATTAAGACATTGAGCAACGTAGTATTTGCCTTCTTTCCACACGACATTTTTTAGGTTGATTCTTCGCATGTAGGTATTTGTGGCATTTTAGTTGAAGCGAGTCAAATTTTCAGCTAACGGACGCGTGTATGCGATGTCGCGAAGCGATATAGGTGGAGTGAAACGCAACCGCATACACGCTGTTAAGCGATGTATCGCCTAAAAAATTTATTTTTCGTTTGTAAATTCGACAACATTTTTCCCTCGCCGTTTGTTTTCTGACTCGAGAGTTCTAATTATATCGAAAGAATCGGCATCATGTTTAATGCTATTGAACGTTTTTTTATCAACGAAGAATACCTGCACGCCATTTTCTATCATTGCCTCTAGAGCAGATTCGACATCGTTTTTTTCAACCGGAGTGACAGGGTCTTTGCTAACCCATTCATCTTCTCCCATACCCCGGTGTGGGTGAGAAGCAAAACTTTCACTATTAAACTTATAAATAGAGCCGCCTTTATCACGCCTCATAAAATGTTTTTTGTCCCTGATCACCATGTAAGGAACTCCATCCATTTTTCCAATTTGAGTCCAACTATCATTTGCTTCGCTGACTAAAAATGTGGTAGCCAGTGCTAAATCAGGGGTAGCAAAAATAACGGAACCTTCTTCTGGATCACGGATACTTTTTGCCCGAGGTTCAAATGTTTCAATTTCTCTGTTAGCAGAGGCGTGATACAAAAAGGGCGGCTTCTTTTTTTCGGGGGAAAAATGTTGTTCACCTTCCATAAAATAAATTTTTTAGGCGATATTTCGCTTAACGTCTCCGGGATATGAGAAGTTTCATCTCCTGTTTTTATGATACAACTGTTTGGCGTTTATGCCAAACAATCATAAAAACAGGAGTGAAATTTGGACGGAGAGAAATAAGTTTTGGTATTTTTAGCTTATTTTATTTAATTTTTTTCATGAGAAGGTTGACAAAGTAGCTCCTCTCTGCTATTCTGATTATCAGCATAACCAAGCCAAAGGATAAGGAGGTGTTGTGCCATGCCACCAAGTGGATTCAGTCAAAACGCAGTGAAGGGTGCGCTTGTGTTCATTCAGAGTTGCTACGAGGACTTGTTGAAAGATGTTCGATCTGGCAAATTCAAGACCTACGAGGTAGCAATCCAGCACGAGCTCGCGCTGATCGAGAAAGCTCTGGAGAAGCTGCACATCGACGCTGAGGGCAACCTCGTCGAGCGATGAGCTCTACACAAGGGCTAAGCAGACCAGCTCATTCCGCCAATATACTGAAAAGTTGAGGCGGCTTTTTTTAAAAAAATTTCAAAAGGGCTCTGTCTATTAAATTTAAAATATTTTGAATAAAATGTCACCTAACGTTTCAGGGCTAGCCGAAGTTTGGCAGTGGTAGAATGTGATGCGTAGCGCCCACACCACTGCCAAATTTGGGTGAGCGAGCGTTAAAATAAATCACTTTTTTATCTTTTTGAGGTAGTACTGAGATGGAGCGACTACTAAAAGGGAAATTATACATTGGGTTATAAGGGGTAGATCTTTGAACCACTGTGCCAACGGTGAAACAAAGATCACGATGGCCCCAAATAATAGTGGTAATGCTATTGCATATCCAAAAGCAACGTAAATATACAGAGATGCAGTCGCCAATTTGTCAGACAATTTTTCAAGTTTTTTCTTCATGACTGAAATAAAAAAGTGATTCTATTAGCTCACGAACCGGCTAGCCCGTGTTAGGCGATTTTGGTTGCCCGTTTACTTTGCGATAAATCCTACAGGCCGCACGGTTATGTTTTTTTTTGACGTGAATTCGTTACCATTTGAAAGGACTACATGAACGTTAGAAAAAACGTTTTGATGATCAGTAATTAAGTTTTTTGGAAACCACGTTTCCCAAATATCGGACCTTTCAAGTTTATGTGGTAAGGGTCTTTGAGGATTTAGGATATCCTTATCATTAACACCATCCTTTACCCAGATGTGCGTTATTGTAAATACATTATTCGGGGAATCATTTTGAACCTTTACAAAGTATTGAGGTGTTTGCGATGTGTCACCGATAATGAATGCCTCATGAACTAGAACATTAACCACAGTCCTTGCATCGCGGGCCTGTAGGATTTTATCAGCCAACCAAGTTAACGGATTAATACTCATATAGTTATTAGGGCAA
>MHIL01000033.1:15430-17090 GCA_001817495.1 Candidatus Buchananbacteria bacterium RIFCSPHIGHO2_02_FULL_56_16 | reverse complement strand
TAATCGTGTCCGGCGTTTTACCCAGCATCTCTTTGGCTTCGACGCCGACGGCCAGAATCTTTTTGTCGCCAACCGACACCGCGACCACCGATGGTTCGTTAATCACGATGCCCCGCCGCGGGACGTAAACCAGCGAGTTGGTGGTGCCGAGGTCAATGCCGATTTTTTTGATTACCATACTTGGCCATGTTCAATAGCCCTCCTATTGTACTGAAAGCAGGCTGCTTTGTCCAGCCCTCTGCCAATGTCATTGCGAGGAGCGACCGCGCGCTTGCCGAGAAGAGCGACGAAGCAATCTGCCGTTATGAGATTGCTTCTCCGCCAGCTGGCGGATCGCAATGACAGTAGCGGCAGATTGCTTCGTCGTCCACGGTCGCTCCAAGTAATGACTTAGCGTGCCGGCAGCTTCGCCCCAAGGTACTTGGCGAAATACTTAACACCCGACATCAGGTGAATTCGGCCAGCGCGGTTAAAGAGCCCGATGACGCCGCCGCGCTCGGCCGACAGCCGCTGGTGGTAGTGGACCAGCTCGACGTCGGCGAAGTAGTAAACCGAGTAGCCAGCTTCCCAGAATCGCCGGCAGAGGTCAAGGTCTTCGAAGTACATAAAAAACCGCTCGTCGAACAGCCCGACTTTCTCGAACGCCGACCTACGCAGCAGCAGGCAGGCGCCGAACAGCCAGTCAACCGGGCGGCTGCTCGCGTGATCCCAGTCGGCCATCAGGTAGTAGCCGAGTTTTTTCTTGGCCCAGGGCAGCTTGCCGAGCGCCGTCCGGCGGTAGAGCGGCATCGGCCAGCTGGGGAAACGCCGGCAGGAATCCTGGATACTGCCGTCGGGGTTAATCAGCTTCGGGCTGACCACGCCGATCTCCGGCTGCTGTTCCATCAGCGCCACCATCTTCTCCAGGCCGCCGGCCACCACGGCGATGTCGGGGTTCATCACTAAGACGTACTCACCGCGAGCCGTCTTAATACCGAGGTTGTTGCCCGCAGCAAAGCCGCCGTTCTGGGGGCTCTGAATGGTCCTTAATGGCGGCAGCTTGGGCTCCAGGCGCCCCAAGAGCGACGGCGTAGCCAGCGGCTCGGCCGAAGCGGGCGTGCACAGCGCGCTGACCGCCTCGAGGCAGCCGTCCTGGGAGTTGTTGTCAACCACGATAATCTCGTAGTCCAGCTGCGGCGCCGCGGCGATGATGCCCTTGACGCACTGCTTGACCAGGCCTTTCTGCTTGTAGTTGAGGATGACGATGGATAAGTCCATACCTTGATTAATTTCAAATTTCAAATTTTGAATCAATGCTTAATGCTCTAATGTTTTAATGTTTAAAAATTATGGCATTCGAAATTGAATTGAAATTAGAAATTCAAAATTGAAAATTCACTTGAACCATTTCCGTATCTCCCTTGGCCGGGCTTTGGCATGAGCCATGATCAGCCGCCGCTTGCGCAGCGCGTTGGGCAACTGCTGGAAAAAAATGATGATGGTCCGCCACTGGAACGGCTCAAGGATTAAACTGTAGCTGATGAAGCCAATCTCCCGTAAAAGCAGCCACGGCAGCCCAAGGATGACGTTGGTCAGCTGCTCGTTTTTCACCAGCAGCAGGTGATGGTTCTTAAACGACGCCCGGCGCAACCGCTTGGAAACCTGCGTCCGAGCGCCCCAG
>MHIL01000033.1:0-15406 GCA_001817495.1 Candidatus Buchananbacteria bacterium RIFCSPHIGHO2_02_FULL_56_16 | reverse complement strand
TACCAGGCGTTCCAACCGGCCAGGCGAAGCCGCCAGGCCAGATCGATGTCTTCTTTGTAGGCAAAAAAATCGTGATCAAAGTACTCGCCGTAGGTTTTGATGGCTTCGAGCGCGGTGCGGCGGTAGAGCGCGCACGAACCCGATGCGCCGAAGACCTCCTGGACCGCGTCGTACTGACCGGTATCACGGGTGCCTTCGCCGCGGTTAATGGCCTTGCGCGTCTTATGAACCTCCAAGCCGGCTGAATCAATCTCATCAGACTTGATAATCTGCTGGACCTGGCTGTCGGTGTCGTCGGCGCTGGTCGTCTGGCCGAAGATCTTGAGCGTCTTGCCGGTGAAGCTGCCGCCGTCGGGGTGCGTGTCGGCGAACCCGACCAGCCGCTCGAGGAACGCCTCATCGAGCACGACGTCGGGGTTCATCACCAAAACGTACTCCCCTTTCGCCAGCGCGATGCCCTGGTCGTTCGCCTTGGCGTAGCCGAGGTTTTTGAAATTTTCCAGCACCGCGGCAGTCGGGTAGTGGCTGCGGACGAAGCGGACGCTAGCGTCCTGGGAGCCATTATCAACCACCAGCACCGAAAAATCGGTGAAGGTCTGGCGGCCGAGCGACTCCAGGCAGTTCGGCAGGTAGCGTTCGGAGTTCCAGGTGACGATTTGGACCGAGACTTTGGGCATCAAGAAAAAATTAAAAATCAAAAATCAAAATGCAAAATTGTGGTATCCCGCTTCGCCATTCGACCTCGAGCTAGGCAAGCTCAAGACCGAGAGGCGGGATGATTTTTTTAATTTTAACATTTTGCATTGTCATTTTACATTTTGATATTTACATTTTAAATTATTGATCCGGCTACTTCTTTTCCGTCACCCAAAATCCGAGGCGGAACCGGCCGCCGAGCATCAGCCGCGTCTGGGCATCGGTGGCGGGCACCGAACCGAAGAGGATAATGGTAAGGGGCACCAGCACCCACTGGGCCAGCATCACCAGCGAATCGGTCCAGCGATGGCCAGCCGGCCGGGCGGGCAGCATCCGGCTGTACATAATCGCGACCACGATCATACCCGCCATGGCCAGACGCATCAGGTAGGCCAGGATGTGCGGCGCGTTCTGAAACAGCGCCGTTGACCGTTCGGTTTCATCCGCCAAGAGCAGCGGCAGCCGGCCGCTGATAAAAATAATCAGCGGAGCGGTCGCCCATGAATACACCCCTTCGGTCTGATTCCAGAGGTAGTAGATTTTTTTCAAAAAAGGCACGCGGCGGCCGTGACCGTTCTTAAACCAGAACTCTTTGACCATCCAGGGAAAGTGCTCGACGCCCCAGGCCCAGCGCCGCATCTGCTTGTACTGATTTTTCAGGCTCCGCCAAAAATGGCCGATGTCAACCGTGTCCATGTACAGCGGCAGGTAGAGCGGGACGGTCTGGTAGTCGCCGTTGTAGTGGACCAGGCACTGGAGGAAAATCCGGGAGTCTTCGGTGACGATGGTTTTATCCCAGAAGCCGACGTCAACCAGCGTTCTGAAGCTCATTGAGTGCGAGGAGAAGGTGAAGAGCCGTTCAGACCGGGCCATGTCGGTCAGCAGCCAAAACGTGGTCGAGCTGGCGACCACCCGGACGATCGGGTTAGATTCCCAGACGTTGTTGTTGTAGACGGCGATCGGCTGGTAGCTGGCTCGGGTCGGGTTGGGGTGGTGGAGGTAGGTGTAGGTCAGGCAGGCCAGGTACTGGGGATGGGGGCAGGTGTCAATGTCGAAGCTCGAGACGATTACCTTGGCGTAGTCGAGGCCGAGCTGATCAACCAGCGCCTGGGCCCGGCCGGCGGCGTAGTGAATGTTTGAGCCCTTGCCGGGCAGCTCGTCGGGCAGATTCTGGGGATGGAGCGTAATGAGCAGCTTGCCTAACGCATCGCCGAATTTTTCCTTAATGATACCGGCGACCTGCTGGAAGTGCGCTTCATCACGCTGCTCGCCGGCCAGCACCACGATTATTTTTTTTAAATCGTACTTTGATTCGAGCAGCGCGGTAAACGGTTTCTCGACCACCGCGTAGGGCTCGCGGTAGGTCGGCAGAAAAATCAGATGGTAACAGTCGCCGTACGGCTTGCCCGACTGCTCAAGGCGCTCGAGCCAGTTCAGGTGAATGTCGCGCCGGTAGCGCCGCCACGACGTCAGGACGTAGAACATCAGGTAGGTGATGCGCAGCAGCCAGTACAGGTCAAAGCCGATGATAAAGTAAATCGCCCACAGCGGCCGCCAAAACGACAGGCCGATGACGGCGGTAAAAGTTGCCCAGATTAAAAAACCGGGAATAAGCTCCAGTAGCCGGTACTTAGTTGCTTCTCGCATAACAGTATAATTAAACCAAAAAATCTTGCTTTTTGCAAGATTAGAGAAAATAGATCCATGCTTAATGCAATCTAGAACCGAAAGCGGATTAGAACCTCTCGCCTGATTGTTAATTTATTGTTAAAAAACTATACAAATGAAATAGCGCCCAAACTGTTATTAGGACACCAATTAAAATAAGGACGTTAGTCTTTGTATTAAATTCAGAAATTTTAACGCCCCTTGCAATAGCCATTAATTTTATAACAACATAGGCAATTAATGGTACTGATAAATAAACAAGGCCGATCGTATTTTCGTCGACGCCAGTGATCTCCGCATCCGCTGAAATAAAGGCCCATAGAAAAAAATAAAAAATGAAGTAAACCATCAAAAAAACTAAACAAGACTGCAGGCTTTCTTTTTTAATTATCCTTGTCATACAACATTACTGCTAAATGAGTGTTTGAGCTGCTGGCGAAAGCGGAGACTTTCGTCTACCCTTACTTATTCACTCTACCTACTCTATCTCGACTTATCTGGACTTACTCACTTATCTCGACTGACTCCTTACTTCTCCTAAATCAGCGGCGTGCCGGTCATGATGTCCGGCTGCTTGATTTCCATGATTTTCAAGATTGTCGGGGTGATGTCGGCCAGGATGCCCGAGGGCGTGACCACGCTCAAATCGCCGCCGGCGCTGTCGAGCCCGGCAACCAGGGTCTGGCCCTCCCAGCGCTTGCCGATAACCACAAACGGCACCGGGTTGGTGCTGTGTTCTTTATCGACCTCGCCAGTCTGGAGGTTAATCATCTCGTCGCAGTTGCCGTGGTCGGCGGTCAAGAGAATCGTGCCGCCGCGCGGCAGCACCGCTTCGGCGATTTTTCCCAGACACTTGTCGCAGGCTTCGCAGGCTTTAATCGCGGCCGGAATGACGCCGGTGTGGCCGACCATGTCGGGGTTGGCAAAGTTAATCACCATGAAGTCGTGCTTCTCCTGCTTGACCGCGGCCACGATTTTGTCGGTCAGCTCAAAGACGCTCATCTCGGGCTTCTGGTCGTAGCCGGAAACCGATGGTGATGGCACGAGAATTCGGTCTTCGTTCTTGAACGGCTCGTCCCGGCCGCAGTTAAAGAAGTAGGTAACGTGGGCGTACTTCTCGGTTTCGGCGGCATGGAGCTGGGTGAGGTTGTTGTCCTGCAAAATCTGCCCAAGCGGCGTCTGGATTGACTCCGGCGGGTAGGCCACGCTCACCGGCAGGTCTTTCTCGTACTGGGTGAGAGTGACAAAGCAGAGGTCTGGCTGGTACTGCCGCTTGAACTTGCCAAACCCCGGCAGCACAAACGCGGTGGTCATCTGCCGGGCGCGGTCGGCCCGGAAATTAAAAAAGATAACCGCGTCTTTTTCGCCCACCGTCGTCACCGGCTTGCCGTTTTCGGTAATGACCGCCGGGACAAACTCCTCATCAAACATTTTGGTCTGGTAGCCCTTCTTGATCAGCGCGACCGGATCGCCGCCCTTCTGGGCGCTCACCCCTTCCGCGATCGCCCGGTAGGCCGGCTCAATCCGGTCCCAGTGGTTGTCCCGGTCCATGGCGTAGAACCGGCCCGACAGGCTGGCGATCTTGCCGACACCGCCCTCGCTGATTTTACGCTGGAGCTGCTCAATAAACCCGGCCGCGGCGTCTTGGGTGGTGTCGCGGCCGTCCAGAAACGCATGGATGTAGACCTCCGAGAGCTGCTTCTTGGCGCAGAGGTCCAGCAGGGCGTAGAGGTGGTTCTGGTGGGAGTGAACGCCGCCGTCAGACACGAGGCCCATGAGGTGGAGCCGCGACTTATTTTTTTTGACCTGCTCGACGGCTTTGAGGAGCTGCTCGTTGCGAAAAAAGCTGCCGTCGTCAATCGCCTTGTTGATCCGCGGCAGCGTCTGGTAGATGATCCGGCCGGCGCCGAGGTTCAAGTGGCAGACTTCGGAGTTCCCCATCTCGCCCCACGACAAACCAACCGCCTCGCCGGAAGCCTGCAGGGTCAGCGTGGGGTAGGTGGCGACCATAGCGTCGAGCACCGGTTTCTTCGACAGCGTCACGGCGTTACCGTTGCCCGGCGGCGCGATGCCAAAGCCGTCGAAAATCAGGAGGATGACTGGTTTGGAGCGAGACTTAGCCATAGCAGTTTAAAGTTCAAAGGGTAAAATTTAAAGTTATGGAGTCCCTCACTTTTTTACAAAAAAGTGAGGGACGGACTACCCTAATTTTGCACTTTAAACTTTTCACTTTAAACTAAAATAACGGCCGGCCGGTCATCGCCTTGGGCTTACGTACTCCCATGAGCTTGAGCACGGTTGGGGCGACGTCGGCCAGCTTACCGCCTTTGAGCGTCCGTTTGCCGCGGCGCGACTCAATCAGGATGAAGGGCACCGGATTATTAGTGTGTTCAGTATACATCTCACCGGTTTCCAAATCAAGCATCTTCTCGGCGTTGCCGTGGTCCGCGGTGATGATGAACGTGCCGCCCGCGGCCGCAACCGCATGCTTGAGCCGATAGAGGCCGCGGTCAACGGCCTCAACCGAGGCGATGCCGGCTTTCAGGTCGCCGGTGTGGCTAACCATGTCCGGAATGGCGAAATTAATCGTAATGAAATCGTACTGCTTCAGGTGCTTGATGACGTAGCTGGTGATTTCGCCGGTTGACATCGCGGGCGTGCGGGCGTAGTTGTCAACGTGGGGAGAATTAATCAGCACCCGGTCCTCACCAGCAACCGGATCGGCGTAGCCGCCGTTAAAAAAGTAGGTGACGTGGGCATACTTTTCTTTTTCGGCGATATAGAGCTGCCGGCGGCCGCCGAGCGCCATCGGCAGGGTGTCCTTGAGGTCACCAGCCGGAAAAGCGGTCAGGATTGAGTCGAGGTCGGGACCGAAATCGGTCATCGCCACAAACAGCAGGTTTTTCAAAATTTTCTTACGCTTAAATTCGCCGGCGTTGCGCTGGTTGAATGCCATCTGGACGAACGGTTTGCTCATCTGCCGGGCCCGATCGGACCGTAGATTGAAAAAGATGACCGCGTCGTTGTCCCGCATGGTACCGATTGCTTTGCCGCCGCGCTTGATCACGTACGGACGGATAAACTCATCGGTCTCGCCGCGGTTGTAGGCCTGGGTAATGGCCGCCTGGGGACTGCGAATCGCAATCCCCCGGCCGAGCACCATCGCGTTGTAGGCGCTTTCGGTCCGGCGCCAATCCTTTTTTCGGTCCATCGCGTAGAACCGTCCCATAATCGTCGCGATCCACTCACCACTGCGAGTGCCCTTCGATTCGTGGTTCTTGAGCGAACGCATCAGGGCCTCGAGCAGCTTGAGCGCGGCGTGCGGCGGCGAATCCCGGCCGTCGGTGAAGAGGTGGAGATAGACGTTCTTAATTTTCTTCAACCGTGCCCAGACCAGCAGCGCTAGCAAATGATCCGGGTCGCTGTGCGCGCTCTTGCCGTCCGAGAGCAGCCCCATCAGGTGGAGGTTGGACCGATTCTTTCTGACGTACTTAGCGGCCGCCTCGAACGCCGGGTTTTTAAAAAACTGGCCGGTGTTAATGGCTTTATTAATCACCACGGTGTCCTGCTCAACGACCCGACCGGCGCCGAGGTTCAGGTGGCCGGCTTCCGAGTTGCCCGGCTGGTCGGCCGGCAACCCCACCGCGGAGCCCGCCGCCTTCAGTGTGGTGTGCGAGTACTGCTTCCACAACCGGTTGAATACCGGCTTGCGCGCCAGCTCGATGGCATTAGCCGGACTCTTGGGCGCGATGCCCCAGCCGTCGAGGATGAGGAGGATGAGGGGTTTTTTTTGCTTGGGAGTAGCCATGGGAAAAATCAAAAATTAAAAAGCAAAAAGCAAAGGTTCAAATCAAAGGTAAAAGCTTCCAGCTTTAAGCTGTAACTTTGATTTTTGGTTTTTGATTTTTAGTTTAATCACCTATTTCCTGCTCAATCTCCAGCAGCCGGTTGTACTTCTCCACCCGCTCGCTGCGTGAGAGCGAACCGGTCTTGATGAATTCGGCGTTGACCGCGACGGCTAAATCAGCGATCGTCGTATCGGCGGTTTCACCCGAACGGTGCGAGACAACAATTTTGTAGCCGTGCTTCTGGGCCAGCGCAACCGCGTCCATCGTTTCCGAGAGCGTTCCAACCTGGTTGGGTTTGATCAGAATGGCGTTCGCGATATGAAGGTCAATCCCCTCTTTGAGCCGGTCGGCGCTGGTAGCGAACAGGTCGTCGCCGACCAGCGTGACCCGGCGGCCGAGCTGTTTGGTCAGCTGCTGCCAATTGTCCCAATCATCCTGGTCAAGGCCGTCTTCAATGAACGTCAGTGGGTACTGGCTCACCCATTGCTTCTCGAGAGAAATGAGCTCGTCGGCCGAGAGGGACTGGTTGTCGGCTTTGAGCTCGTAGCGCTTGGTGCGCGAACGGTAAAACTCCGAGGCCGCGGCGTCAATGGCGAGCTTCACCTGCGTGCCCGCGACGTACCCGGCCTGCTTAATCGCCGCTAAGATGACGGTAAACGCTGCTTCATTACCCTTGAGCTTCGGCGCGTAGCCGCCCTCGTCGCCCTTAAGCGCCGAGTAGCCCTGCTTGATTAAAATTGCACCCAGCGCCTGAAAAATTTCTGCGCCGCAGCGTACCCGCTCGGCCATGGTCTTTTGGAGCGGGATAATCATGAATTCCTGGATGTCCAGCGACCAATCAGCGTGAGCGCCGCCGTTCAAAATGTTGATAGTGGGAATTGGCAGCCGCCAGGTCTGGTGCGGCAGCTTGAACGCCTGCCGGAGGTAGCGGTAGAGCGGCAGTCCGGCCGCAGCGGCGGCAGCCCGGGCCACGGCCAGCGACACACCAACCAAGGCATTAGCGCCCAGCTTCGATTTGTTCTTGGTGCCGTCGAGATGGAGCAAGATCTCATCAATTGATCGCTGGTTCGTCGGATCCTGCTTCAGCAGCTTCAGGGCGATGACCTGGTTGACGTGTTCGACCGCCTGCCGGACGCCCTTGCCGCCGTAGCGTTTCGGGTCGCCGTCGCGCAGCTCGAGCGCCTCGTGGACGCCGGTCGACGCGCCCGAAGGCACCGAGACAGAGCCGACCACGCCATTCGCAAGCGTCACTGACACACGCAGCGTCGGGTTACCGCGCGAATCGAGGATCTCTAACGCTTTGACCGATTGGATGGTTGGCTTAGAGAACCTCATAGGTAACGGTAACGTTACTTATAATATCCTGGCTGCCCGGCTCCATCGTCGGAACGGCGCCCGACGCTTGATCGGCCTCGGCTTTGAGCATCATCGTGCGTTCGTAGAATAGGGGCGGCGTGGAACCGCCGGCTTCGCTAAACGACACCAGCTTGCCGAGCTTCACCTTGCCAATCTTCGCCAAAGCCGCGGCTTTGTCCGTAGCGTTCTGCAGGGCTTTCTCCCGCGCCTGCTGGCGAAGCACCTCCGGTTCGTCAATGGTGAAATCCAGGCCACCGACCTGGTTGGCGCCCGCAGTGCCGGCGGCGTCGAGTATCGCGCCGACCTTCTCCAGGTCTCGAATCTTAACGCTCACGGTCTGGTTGATTTCGTAGCCGCGCAGCACCTGCCGGCCGTCAGCCCAATCGTACTGCGGCGCGATCGTGTACTGGGTCGTCTCGATATCTTTAGACTCGACGCCCAGTCCCTTCACCGCCGCAACCAGCGCATTCATTTTCTTAACATTTTCCTGGCGGGCGACTTCCACCTTACTGTTGCTCGTGGTGATGCCCAGCGAAACTTTGGCGATGTCGGGCACCGCCGTCACCTTACCCTCGCCGCTGACGGTAATCGTGTAGATCTGCTCGCTGGTCCGGCCGATGTAGTCGTACTGCTTGAACGCGTTGCGCGTGAGCGCCCCGAGGTACCCGATCGCCGTAAGCAACAAGATCGCGCCGAGGATCAGCAGCAGCCGCGGCGGTTCAGGCCGCCAGCGAATGGTTTTGGCTTCGTCAGCCATACGAGTTGCGTCTCCCTTGGTCGGTGAAAGCGAGCCGACCGATGATTATAATAAATGAATGATGTGTTTAAGCGCCGGCAGCGGCCGGCCGGCTAAAAATTCCAAGCTCGCGCCGCCGCCGGTTGAAACATGGGTAAAACTGCCCGCCAGCCGGTAACGAGCGACTGCCTGTTCGGTGTCACCGCCGCCGACCACCGACGTAGCCCGGCTCGCGGCAATCGCTTGGGCGATCATTTTAGTACCGGCGTCGAACTTACCAATTTCAAACACGCCCATGGGTCCGTTCCAAAAAATCGTTTTCGCCCTCTTAAGCTGCCCGGTAAACTCGCTCGTGGTTTGCGGGCCGATGTCGAGAAACTTCCAGCGCGGGTCAATCCGCCCGTGGGCGGCGAGATCAACGACCTCGACCAGCGCGTGCGGGCTGATGCTGCTGGCGGCGACCAGATCAACCGGCAAGGTAATCTTGGAGCGGTAGCGCTGGTAGAGTTGCCGGGCAACCTTGACGGCGTTGACCGACGTGCGCTTGGCTTTGTCAACAAACGTGTCCTCCACAAACGAGCGGCCGATCGGAACGCCAGTGGCTTTCAGAAACACGTTCGCCAGCCCGCCGCCAATTAAAATTTGATCGGCAATCTTGACCAGATGCTCAATCACCGCCACCTTGTCGGAAATCTTTGCCCCGCCCAGCACCACGATGAGCGGCTGGGATGGCCTTTGGGCGACGCGGCCCAGCGCCGCGAGCTCGCGTTCGAGCAGCAGGCCGGCGTAGGTTGGCCGAAGCGCCGTGATGCCGGTGGTCGAGGCGTGAACGCGGTGAGCCTGGCCGAACGCGTCGAAAACAATCAGATCAATGCCGTGGACCAGGAGCCGGGCGAAGCGCTTGTTGTTTTCCTCTTCCTGGTGGTAGAACCGGACGTTCTCGAGCATCAGGACGCCGCCCGGTTTGAGTTCATTAATTTCCCGAAAAACTTTCGGGCCAATGCAGTCATCGAGCTTCTTGACCGGCTGATTGATGAGCTTTGACAAACACCGGGCGACTGGATCCATCCGGTAGTCAGCCACGACCCGGCCACCGGGCCGCTTAAGCCACGAGAGAATCACCACCCGGCATTGTTGCCGCAGCAGGTAGCGCAACGTCGGCAGCGTCCCGGCGATACGCCGGTCGTCAGCCACCGCCCAGCGCTTGCCTCGCTGGACCAGCGGAACGTCATAGGCCACCCGAAACAGCACTCGTTTACCCCGCAGATGACCGACGGACTTAATTGATTTTAGCTTCATAACCAAGATACAGTATACCACGAAATGATTGCTTCGGCCACGCGCCTTGACGCCAAACGCGTAGCCGACCCTTTATGGGTCGTGAGCTGAAATGTTACGCAGAACCATAAAGGTTCTGTTACGCGGTGGGGATGGATCACGGTTCCCTGTTCAATGCTCTTTGCTAGAAAAAGTACTTAACCAGCAATATCCCGGCCGCAATGCCAACCACGTCGGCGAGCAGGTCGGCGAACGACTGACGGTTAGTATTCTTCTGCCGCCGCTGGTCATAGTACTCCTTGAGTGAACCGATCAGCAAAACGGCGAAAATGGTCAGCAGCTGGCTAGCGGACAGCCAGTAGATGAGGCCGGCGAGCAGGAATGAGAGCAAAGCGTGCTCGAGTTTGTCTTTGTGGAGCATAGAGTTTTCCTTGGGTCATTGCGAGGAGCCCGCCGCGGGAGGACGAAGCAATCTGCCGCCACTGTCATTGCGAACGATGTGCTGCCTAACCGCGAAAGCGAAGCAATCTCATTAACGGCAGATTGCTTCGTCGTTCTCCTTAATAGACCCTAAGTCGCTCCTCGCAATGACAGACGCATAAGGCTATGAAATACCAAGCTTCATCTTAAGATGCTTAAGCCGATGATAAAAACCAGCCGTATGGATCGAGTTCAAGCCCAGCTTCAAGGTGTCGTAGTGGTGGAGCCACTCATGCAGCAGCGTGTCGAGAAACGTCTTGGCGGCCAAGACCTGACCGCGGACCGCGGTGCGGTTCTGAATATAGATGTAACGCGAACGCGGCCGGTAGTAGCCGTACTGCTTGAAAACCACCCGGCCGCCCCGCCGGCGGTGGTACTGTTGAGTATCGGAAACCTTGACGTTGACGATGTCAATTGCCGCCGCATCGCAGAGCTCGTCGAGTAACGACTGGCCCAGCGTCTGCCGCTGGCCGAGGTCTTTCAGGGTGAGCAGGTTACGCGCGTGACTGATGGCCGTATCGCCCAGCGGAAGCTTAACCGCGGTGATACGGTTGCTGCGCTGGTAGTTTTTGGCCGAAGAAACCATACCATCATCATACCATAATCGCAAAAGGGGCCGGAAATAGTTCCAAGCCCCTGCAGTGGCAAGATAAAATGTGGCGAAGCGTACGTTACCCCTTGAATTGCTTACCTATCGCCTCGGCCAGCTCGACCAGCCGCAATGAGTACGCCCACTCATTGTCGTACCAGGCCAGCACCTTGACCAGGTTGCCGCCGACCACCCGGGTAAACTCCAGGTCTACGACTGATGAGTAAGAGTTACCGATGAAGTCCGACGAAACTAGCGGCTTACTGCTCACCGCGAGCACCCCTTTGTAGAGCGGCTGCTTGGCGGCCTTTTTAAACTCATCGTTCACCTGCTTGGCGGTCACCTTCTTGCGCTTCAGAAGCGCGGTAATGTCCGAGATTGAGCCGCAGGCCGTCGGCACCCGAATAGCGATGCCGTCGAACAGGTTGCCGAGGCTCGAGATGACCTTGGTGGTCGCGATTGCCGCGCCGGTGGTCGTTGGGATGATGTTTTGGCCGGCTGCCCGCGCCCGGCGCAGATCTTTGTGCGGGCCGTCAACCAGGTTCTGGTCCGCGGTGTAGGAGTGGACCGTGGTCATGAACGCCTTCTCGATACCGAAGCGCGACTCGAGCACCTGCATCACCGGCGAGATACAGTTGGTGGTGCACGACGCCATCGAGATGACCCGCTCGCGCTTCTTGGCACGCAGCTGCTGCTCGGTTTCTTTGGTGCCCAGCACCAGCGTCGTGGTGACCGCGTCTTTGGCCGGCGCCGAGATGATTACCTGCCCCGCGCCGGCGGCCAGGTGATCGGCGGCTGACCGCTTATCGGTGAAACGGCCGGTGCACTCGAGCACGACGTCAACTTTGAGTTTCTTCCAGGCCAGCTTGGCCGGCTCCCGCTCGGCAAACACCGGATAGAGCTTACCATCCACCACGATACCCTCCCCGTTCGCCTGGACGCTGCCCCGGTACTGGCCGTAAACGGTGTCGTACTTGAGCAGGTGGGCCAGGGTCTTAGCGTCGGTGAGGTCGTTGATGGCGACAACCTCCAGTGCCTTGTGCTGGAGCGCGGCTTTGAACGCGGCCCGGCCGATGCGGCCAAAGCCGTTGATTGCGATTTTGATGGGCATACAGGGGGTGTTGGTTACTTTAAAAACTACTTCTAGTATAGCAAAAGTTGACCAAAGAAAAAAGCGCCCTTGGTGAGCGCTCCGGTGAAGATTTCTATTTTTTCAATTATTGCTACGGCTGGAGAATATCTTCGGTCTTGCCATCAATGGAGATAACAACATCGTCAACGCCCGGAAACTGCTTGATCGTCTGGGTAATCTGGGCGCGGATGCCGGTCACCCGGCACGAACCGGCCACGCCGGTCTGCAACGTCTGATTGAAGTCAACCCTGATGATATTTTTGCCGGCAGCGTCTTGGGCAACCTCAATTTTTTGAATCCTGATTCCCTCGGCTGGCAGCTGGCTGATGAAGCCGTTCTTCTTATCCGTTTCGGTAGGGCCAGCGATGAGGTTATTGAGAGCCGCGTTAACCAGCTGGGAAGAAAAATTCGTCTGGTCGGTGACGGTCACCTCCCGCTCGACCGGGTAGACAATGCTGCAGTCGGTAAAGTTCGGGTCACCTTCCGTGTTCTGAAAATAGATCTTAACCGTTGGGCTCTTAAACTGTTCAAAGACGACGGGCAGCCGAACCACGTCGCGCAGCCCCTCTGCCTGGGTCTGAAGGCTGTACACCTCGAGCCAGCCGGCCTGGCTCATGGGCGGCGGAAACTCGATGGTGGCGGTGTACGGATTCCAGTTCGAACCGGTATCTAAAATCGAGACGGAGCTGGTGGCCATCACCTGCTCGGCGACGTCTTTAATCACGAAAAAAATGGTGCCGGTGTCGAGCTGGGTCCGGCCCTGGATCGTCAAGGGGCTCTTGATGGTTTCATTGCTCAACGGCGAGGTAACGATGACGTCGCTGTTGATGACCGCGACCTCGCCGGGCGTAACGTTCGTCGAGGGAGACGTCGTCCGGTCATCGGCCTCGCGACCCGGCCAAAACGGCAGGCTGCAGGCCGTAAGGATGAGCGCGAGCCCGGCTAAGAGTATCGATCTAAAAACAATTTTTATAGACATAGCGGTACTATACCTGAACGCGATGCAGAAGTAACTCTACGTTATTTGCTAATCGCAAATCGCTAATTGTGCGTCGCTTCATTTATTCGATTTACCATTCGCGACGTGCGATATGCGATTCGTATCAGTTAATACTATTGACTGGTGATATGAACGCCGAAACTCGCGTCGGCCTTCTTTAACAGCTTACCATAATCGAACCGGACGTCAACGCGGCAGGTCTGCTCAACCTTAAACCACCACTGGAACGTCGAGCTTGCCGCGGGTTCGGTCAGGTTAGCCACCTGCTGATCCTTCAGGATTAAACAGTCGCTGGAGGTGGGGCTCACCGTCGTCCACTGCTTGCCGCTGCCGCCCTCGCCCGTGAGCTTAAGGTAGAGCACGTCGCCGGGCCGGGTCGTAACCTCAGAGCCGTTGCGCTCGGACAGGTCAATGACGACGCCCGTCTCCGGCACGCCGACCACGGCCGGCGCAACCGCGGACTCGCGCTTACCGCAGCCGGCCAGCAGGAGGGCTAAAAACAGAATGAGCGCCAACGATTTCTTCATAGCGTCTTAAATCTGGTAACGGGTGAACGCCACAACCTCAATCTTCTCGCCGAGCTTGGTGATGGCGTCGGTTACCAGTTGCTCGACGGTCAGTGAGTCATCTTTAATAAAGGGCTGGCGCAGCAGGCACACTGCCTGGTAGTACTTCTGGAGCTTGCCCAGAATAATTTTTTCCCACATCGCCTCGGCCTTACCGTCATTTTTGAGCTGGGCCCGGTAAATCTCTTGCTCTTTCTTAATTTCGGCCGGCGGCACGTCCTCGGGTTTCAGGTACAGCGGGTTAGCCGCCGCGACCTGCATCGCCAGGTCGTGGACGAGCTGGCGAAAGTCGGCGTTATGGGCAACGAAGTCGGTCTCGCAGCGTACCTCAATCAAAACGCCGAGCTTACCGTTCGGGTGGAGGTAGCTTTCCACCAACCCCTCATGAGCGGTTCGCTCGCTGATTTTTTTGGCGGCCTTAACCGCGCCTTTCTCGCGCAAGATTTCAATTGCCCGCTCAAGGTCGCCGTCGGCCTCGGTCAACGCCGCCCGGCAGTCAGCCACGCCGGCGCCGGTGAGGTTTCGCAGTTGGGTTAGGATGGTAAGATTAATAGCCATAAGCAAAGATTAGTAATAGTCAGTAGCCGGTAGTCAGTAGAACGAGCTGAAACTAGGCTGCGGCTGGCTGAGCGCGCTTGGCCGCCTGGCCGGCCGCTACCGCCGCCGCGATGAGCTGGGTCATCAGCTCGATTGACTTAATCGCGTCGTCGTTTGAGGGAATCGGGTAGGTCACCAGGTCCGGGTTGGTGTTGGTGTCGCACAACGCCACGATCGGCACGTTCTTGCGGATCGCCTCGCGCACCGCGGTTTTTTCTTTCTTGATGTCACAGACGAAAATGGCCTCCGGCACCCGGTTCATCTCGGCGATGCCGCCGACGACTTTCTCCAGCTTCTGAATCTCCCGGTCGAAATCGAGCCGCTCCTTCTTGGTGTACTTCTCGAGGTCCCCTCGGGCCTTCTGCTCCTTCAGACTCCGGTACTTCTTGGTCAGCTTGGAGATGGCGGCGAAGTTGGTAAACGTGCCGCCCAGCCAGCGCTCGACGACAAAGGGCATGCCGCACGCCTCGGCGTACTTCCGGATAATCGGCTGGGCCTGTTTCTTGGTACCCAAAAATAAAATAGTGCCGCCGTTCAACACTACCTTTTCGACGAACGCCAGCGCCGCCTGGAGTCTGGTCTGTGTCTCTTCAATGTTGATGATGTGAAAGCCGTTCTTCGAGGTGAAGATGAACGGTTCCATCTTGGGGTGGCGCTTCGAGAGCTTGTGGCCGAAGTGCACGCCCGACTTGAGCATGGTCAGCAGGTCTGGTACCTGTGGCATAGATTTTTTCCTTTTTTTACCTCGCCGTAGTTCGTTAGAACGAAGGCGGGTTTACCTCGCCGTAGTCGTTTCGCTTGAGCGCAGCGATGGAGGCGGGTGTACCACGCCGTAGTTCCGCGGAGCGGAATGAAGGTGGGTTTATCTCGCCGTAGTCCGCGAGGACGGAGGCGGATGCTTCTACCGCCTTTAGCTAAGGCCCTCGCGCAGGCAAGGGAAGGAATAGCTAAGGTGTCAGCGGTATGCGTGTTAGATGAGTAAAATTAATGACGAAAGTAGTATAGCAGAATGGATAAATTATGTCAAACGACGGCAAGCTTTGAGCCGTTAGCCGATAGCTTTTAGAGGGTGCTTAGTTGGGCGCCTTGGCCCGACCGTAAATCTTTTTTTGCACGGCGAGAGCAGAGGCTCTCGCCTACCCCAAAAATTTTACGCTTCTGCCTTGGGGTAGCGCGGAGCCTCTGCTCCGCGCTGAAAAATAAGCAGCCACGACGCGAGGGCTGTGGCTACCCACGAAGTTGTGACGTACTCCCGACGCAGCCAAGGCTAAGGCCTCCACACCATCGCGTAGCCTCGAGTCTTGCTCGCGAGCTCTTGTCAAAACCAGCCGTCTCTGCTATACTCTGAAAGTATGAAAAAAGACATCCACCCAAAATACCACCAAGCTAAGGTTACCTGCGCCTGCGGTAACAGTTTTGTCGTGGGCTCGACCCTGCCGGAAATCCATGTTGAAATCTGT
>MHIL01000032.1:1266-5695 GCA_001817495.1 Candidatus Buchananbacteria bacterium RIFCSPHIGHO2_02_FULL_56_16 | reverse complement strand
CGCTGGTGATGCTCATCAGCCTGTTTCTCGGCGCTACCTACGCGGTGATGATCCAGGCCAGCCACGTCTTGTGGTGGGGGTTGCAGGGCGATGAGATTTTCGTTGGCGCTTTTCTGGAGCGGGTCGCGAGCGGCCAATTTTTCAGCGACTTTTTTTACGCCAGCCTGCCGCCGTTCTACCCGCCTCTGTACTTTTGGCTGGTCGGCGGGCTCGGCTGGATCCTTGGCACCAACGGCATCGGCGCGGCCCACCTGGGCGTGCTGCTGACGTTGATGCTTACGCCGCTCATAACCTACTGGTGGCAGGTCCGGTACTGGACAAAGCACGACGAGCAGCCGATGGAACGTTGGCGCATCGCGGTTACCACCGCGGCGGTATTCGTCGTTGCCGACTGGTCGGCGGTGATCTTTAAGCCCTACGAGTTCATCTCCGCGGTCCTGATTTGTTTTTGGACAGTTTTTCTGTTCCAAGATTTACAACGGCAACGGTTCGGCGTCTGGCGCATCCTCTCCTACGGCGTCAGCGGCGGGCTGTTGCTGATGACCTTTTACTTCTGGTTTTTCCCGGCCGTGCTGGCAGCGGTACTCTTCAAGCTGACGGCGCCTGATGCCATTCGGGGGTACTGGCTGCGGCTGGCCATGGTGCTTATCACCGTTGCCGTGGTCTCGCTGCCATTCACCGCGCCGCTCGCGGTTGCTTACCTTCAGCTCGGTGCCGAAAACATGCAACCGGCATTCTTTATTCCGGAGGACCTTAATCTCTTCAGTCCTTTTTTGAACTTTTCAGCTGCCGGGGCGCTTTCGCTGGCTGGTCTTTTCACCATTGCGTGGTACTGGCGCCGGCCGTACGTCCGGGCGCTCGGCGCGTTGCTGGCTGCTACCTACCTGTGGCAGCTGCTGAACGTCGTCGCGCTGGCGGTTGACCAGTCGTCGTTGCTGCCGAGCAAACCATTCCTCTTTTTGGCAACGGCCGTACTGATGATCGCGGCCGGCTACGGCATCGGCGAGGCCGTGTCGTCACGGGTGAGGCGGCCGGAGCAGCGCGCGGGCTTGTTCGTGGTCGGCCTCGTACTGCTCGCGGCGCAGCTGCCGGGCGGCAGCTTCATTGATGATCCGGCGGTCCGGCAACGTCTGGTGGCGATGAAGCAGCCGCTGCCGGAAGAGATTGGCCAGGTGGTTGAAAAATTAAGCCAGGTTAACGACTTGAAAGACTTGACGATTCTCTCCAGCGGCATTCCCCAGATTTCTGCCTACCTGCCGCTCAACTACTACATCAGCTACAACGTTCACTTTTCCCACCCGGCCGCTCATTTTTCCGAGCGCTATGCGTTTGTCGCCGACCTCGGCCGCAGCGCGAGCGCGGCTGAATTTTATCAAAAGCTCAAGCGATCGCCGTTCGAACCAATTGACGCGCTGCTGCTGTTCAAAGGTGAGGGCAGCTACCCGTTCCTGTTCTGGCTCGACGACTATCCGCACGGCGCGGCGGAAAACCAAATTGACGTTCCCGCCGACTTGATTGATCGGCAATACTTTGATACAATTTTTGAAGACAAGCACTTTGTTTTTTTAAGGGTTAAGTAGGCTATGGCTGATTGTATTTTTTGTAAAATCATCGCGGGCGAGATCCCGTCAGCGAACGTCTATGAAGATGAGCAATTTTTGGCGTTTCTGGACATTAACCCGGTAGCTCCAGGCCACACGCTCTTGATACCCAAAGCTCACCATCCGATGATGGCTGACCTGCCCGACGAGCTTATCGGCCCGATCTACCAGGCGGCGAAGCAATTGATGCAGCGGATTAAGGCGGCGATGGCCGCCGATTTCGTGGCCTTGTCAGTCGTCGGCGTTGACGTGCCGCACTTCCACATCCACCTCATCCCGCGGCGCAGCGGCGACGGGCTGGCGAATTTTTGGCCGACTAGAACGTACGCCGAGGGCGAGCTGGATCGAGTGGCGGCAAAAATCAGAGATGCGTCATGAAGCCCAGCTGGCAGAAGCTCCATTCCTCGGTGGCCTACCGCCACCCGTACTGGCAGGTCCGCAAGGACCGGGTGGTTAAACCCGACGGCAGCCGCGGGTACTACTACTACGTCGAGCTGCTCGATTTCGTTTCGGTGATCCCGCTTACCGCCGACCGAAAATCAACCTACCTCGTGCGGCAGTGGCGTTACCCGTTGGAGCGTAACTCGTGGGAGTTCCCGATGGGGATTATGGAACCGGGTGAGCGGCCGCTCAAAGCCGCCAAGCGCGAACTGGAAGAAGAAGCCGGCCTCAAGGCTCGTCAGTGGCGGCGGCTGGGCAAAAAGGTGGCGGTGGCGAACGGGCTGACCAACCAGTGGTTTTACGTTTTTTTGGCCCAGCGGCTCGGCGCCGGCACGCAGCAGCTCGAGAGCGGCGAGCGCGATATGATCGTAAAAAAATTCTCCCTGCGTCAGGTGGAGTCAATGATCAAACGCGGGATCATTACCGACGCGCCGACGCTGGTATCATTTTACTGGTTTAAAACATTTTTCAAGGTATGAAAATCCTCGTGACTGGCGGCGCCGGCTTCACCCCGCACCAACCAAAATTTTTCATTGAAATATTTAAGGAGTATCATTTAAAATTTAATTTATTATGAGCAAGATATTAGTTACTGGCGGTGCGGGGTTCATCGGCTCGAACTTTATCCGTTACTGGCTCTCGCGCCACCCCGGCGACGAGATGATTAATCTTGACAAGCTCACCTACGCCGGCAACCTGGAAAATCTCAAGGATGCCGAGGGCAAGCCCGGCTACCGGTTTGTCCTCGGCGACATCACCAACGTTGACATCGTCCGCGACCTGGTCCGGCAGTGCGACCTGATTGTCCACTTCGCGGCCGAGTCGCACGTTGACCGTTCGATTATCGACGCCGGCGAATTTATCAAAACCAACGTGGTTGGCACCCAGCTGCTGCTCCAGGCGGCGAAGGATTTTGATAAAAGAATGCACCACGTTTCAACCGACGAGGTCTACGGCGCGTTGAGCCTTGAGACAAAAAAGAGATTTAACGAAGCCTCGCCGTTTAATCCAACCAGTCCCTACGCCGCGTCAAAGGCCGCATCCGACCATCTGGTGATGGCCTACCACCACACCCACGGCCTGTCGGTTACCATCAGCAACTGCTCGAACAACTTCGGCCCGTACCAGTTTCCCGAAAAATTTATCCCGCTGGCGATTACCAACCTGCTTGAAGGCAAGAAGGTACCGGTCTACGGCGACGGGCTGTACGTCCGCGACTGGCTCTACGTGGACGACCACTGCCGCGCCATTGATTTAATTTTGGAAAAGGGGCAAACCGGCCAGACCTACTGCATCGGCGGGATGACCAAGAGCGTCAATAATCTGGCGGTAATTAAAAAAATTCTCAAGCTGCTCGGCCAGGGCGAGGAGATGATCGAGTTTGTCAAAGACCGGCCGGGCCACGACCGTCGCTACGCGGTTGACTGGTCAAGGGCAAAAAAGGAGCTCGGCTACCGGCCCGAGCATGACTTCGACGAGTACCTTAAGCAGACGGTTGAATGGTACCAAAAAAATGAACCGTGGTGGCAAAACGTGAAGTCGGGTGAGTATCGGGAGTACTATCAAACTCAATATGGCAAATAACATTGAGATCCGTTCTGTGGCGGATAAGCAGCAGTACGGCTCGTAGCGCTATGGAGTCGTACGGCATTATGTTCCACCACTTGCACGGCGGGGTCTACCCCAAGAGCCAGGGTTCAATCAGCACGGAGCAGCTCGCCCGCATCATTGAACATTACCAAAGATTGCTGCTGCCGGCTCAGCAGTGGGCCGATCGGGCGTTAGCCGGTACGCTTAAAAATGAAATCTGCCTCACCTTTGACGACAATCTGCGCTGTCAGTTCGACCTCGCCTACCCGGTCTTACGCCGCTACCGCCTGACCGGTTTTTGGTTTGTCTCAACCGCTATTTTTGCCGGTCAGCCTGACCTGCTGGAGGTGTACCACCGTTTTAGAAATGAGCACTTTTCGAGCATTAAACATTTCTACCGGACGTTTTTTGCTGCCGCCGGTCATGAATCAACTTTGCGCGATTTCAACCCGGCGGCTTATCTGATCCAGTACCCGTTTTATACCGGCGATGACCGACGGTTCCGCTACCTGCGTGAAGAGGTGATGAGCGTTGCGGAGTACGATGCGGTAATGGCGACGTTAATCGCCGAACGGGGATTGACCGTCGCGGCGCTCTCGGACGATCTTTGGCTCACCCCTGATCAACTGCAAGCGCTCCACCGCGAGGGCCACGTTATTGGTCTGCACTCACACACCCACCCGATGGACATCAAGCGGCTCGAGGCTGCCGCGCAGCGCCATGAGTACCGGCAAAACATTGATATGCTGACGCACCTGCTCGGCGTCGAACCGTTCGCCCTGTCGCACCCCTGCGGC
>MHIL01000032.1:0-967 GCA_001817495.1 Candidatus Buchananbacteria bacterium RIFCSPHIGHO2_02_FULL_56_16 | reverse complement strand
GATGCGGGAGTACTTCAGCCACGTGATTGCCGCGGAAAAGGGAATTTTTGGCCAGCCGAGGTTTATCAAACCGGCCCAGCCTAATCACCGCATTCACCCGCTGCTCCTCGGTATGGACGATCTTAATCTCATTGATGTAGCCATGCTCGAGCCGGCGCTCCAGTCTGACGTGTACGTCGTCTTTGGCACCAGCTACATCAAGGGTGCGCTCTGCGATTTCTTAGTTGACCACAGGGCGGTCAATATCCACATGGGCACCTCGCCCTACTACCGCGGCGCGTCGTGCAACTTCTTGGCGGTGTACGACGGTAACGCCGACTATGTCGGCGCGACGATTCATCTCTTGAGCAAAGGGTTAGACTCCGGCGATATCCTCTTCCATGCGTTTCCCGAAACCGCGGCGGTTGATCCGTTTCAACTGGGGATGCAGGCGGTAGCGAGCGCGCAGCAGGCGCTGGTCGAGAAAATCAAGCGCGGCGAGCTCTCAAACCTTACGCCGACGAAGCAGGATCGAACCAAGGAAATCCGCTACAGCGTCAACGCCGACTTTACCGACGAGGTTGCCCGGCAGTATTTAGCAAACATACCTTCGCCCCAAGATATTTACCGTCAGATTCAGCAACGTAATTCGTCAAAATTTGTACTAAACTAATTGACAGATCAATGGTTAGTTGATAATGTTTGGTATTGATATAGCTGTATATTAATAGATTGCTTTGGTATAATTAGTATAGGATGTTGATAACTATGAAAAAAACCGCTAAAGCTAGTTAAAAATAGTTATTTAGTGGTTTTTAGATTTTAAGAGTATTAGAGTATGTTAAATTTAATAAAAAAATTGTTTATCAAACCAATAAAGCTTGAAAAAGAGGTTTTTGAAGCTTGTTTAAATAGGTTACCAATGCAGATAAGTGTTGAGTGGTTTAGAGATGGTAAATTTATCATTGGTCGGGTAAAAGCTGGCGAT
>MHIL01000031.1:28355-30437 GCA_001817495.1 Candidatus Buchananbacteria bacterium RIFCSPHIGHO2_02_FULL_56_16 | reverse complement strand
GGCGTGCGGTTATTATTATTTCGTTTATCTTAGGTTTGATAATAATTTTTATTTATTTTATGGGTGGTAATAAATACTCCTGGAGAAAATAATATGATAGTAAACAACTTGCAAGATTTAGAAAAAATACTCATTATCGAAACTTACCTATAGCGATGTCCGCTTTGCCGAAAGAAAAAATAAGCTTAAGTAAAAATGCGGTTATAAATTATATATTGACATTTATTAATTTAGAGCATTAAGATTATTTGGTATGAAAGAGAAGTGGCTTAAAATTTTAATTACTGCCTGTTTAATTTTGACTTCGATTGCTATTTCGGTCTTTAGTTTTAGTTTTGCGTTTGATATTTTTAGAAAGTATGATTGCTCAATTTTTTGGAAAGGTGTGTTTGGGCCTATAGTTTTGAGTGATACGGATAAAATAAAAATTATTGAATGTGCCGCGTATAATAATTGGAGCGAATCAACATTGGAAGCTATAGTAGCTGGGTATGCGAAACCTTTATAAAACCAGCTAGTATAAACCTAACTACTTTATGAATAAAAATCATGAAAGGCATTATTCTCGCAGGCGGCACCGGCTCGCGGCTCGATCCACTCACCCGGGTCACCAATAAGCACCTCCTGCCGGTCTACGACCGGCCGATGATCTACTATCCGATTCAGACCCTGGTTGAGGCGGGAGTAACCGACATCATGATCGTCTCCGGCAAGGGCCACGCCGGCCACTTTTTGGAATTGCTGAAGTCGGGCGAAGCGTTCGGCGCGCGGTTTTCCTACGGCGTCCAGGAACAGGCCGGCGGTATCGCCCAGGCGCTCGGGCTGTGCGAGGACTTCGCCGACAACGGCAAGGTCGTCGTGATTCTGGGTGATAATATTTTGGAAGACAGCCTGGCGCGAGCGGTCAAAGATTTTGAGTTACAAGACCGCGGCGGAAAAATTTTTCTCAAAGAAGTCGCAAACCCGCAATCGTTTGGCATCGCTGAAATTGCGGGCGATAAAATCGTCGCCATCGAAGAGAAACCAAAAAATCCCAAGACTCATCTGGCGGTGGTGGGCGTCTACTTCTATGATCGCCAGGTTTGGGACGTGATCAAAACGCTCAAGCCCTCCGGCCGCGGCGAGCTTGAGATTACCGACGTGAACAATTTTTACGTTAAGCAGGGAACGATGACATTTGAGCAGCTTCAAGGCTGGTGGGGCGACGGGGGCGAGTCCTTCGACAGCCTGCTCGAAGCGGCAAATCTAGCCGCAAAGAAACAAAAATAGATTCTAATGCAAAGCAGCTTTTAGCTGTTAGCTTTTAGGGTATAGATGGCTGCTTTGCTAAAGCCCCTCTAACAGCTAACAGCTTTTTTTACTGTACCATCAGCTGGTAGAGGCCCTGCCGGTTGCCGACCTTACCGTTGAAGTAGAGCCTGGCGCCGCTACGGTCAACCGCCGGCTGGCTGATTGCCGAGAGACTCGTGAGCTCGGTATCATTCTTAACGCTGCCTTCTTCCGTTTCGGTCGCCCGGAGGGTGTTGTCGGTTCGATAGATAACGTAGCTCCGTTCGGGGTACCAGAACGCCTCTTCGATCACCTTACCGAGGCGATTGATGAAGATTTTCTGGTTACGCTTGAGATCGTAAACCCAAATTTCAAAGTCGGTGTAGAACAAAAGTTTTTGCCAGTCGTTCGACCAAACAATCGCTTTTGCCTTGGCCTGGAGGGCGATGCGCTCATCAATCGCTCGGCTGGCGAACGCAGTGGTCGAGATGACGAACAGATCGTTGCTTTTCAGGTCGAGCAGCGCGAGGAGGTGATCCGGCGCCGGCTGGAGGGTGTAGCTGGACGGGGAGGGGAGCTTGATTTTTTCTTCCGCTGCCGTTTCGCTACCCAGCGTCATATGGTTGAGAAAGGATTCCTTGGCAACCGTGGTGATCGAGTAGAGATCGCGGCCCCTGACCAAAAAATCATCGAGGTGGCCGGCGGCAATACTGCTGACGGTGTTGGTGGCCAGGTTGATTTGGTAGAGGACGAGCTTTCGCAGGCCGTAGAGCAGCTCGTCATTTTTTTGATCCCAGCCGATATCATCAAAGC
>MHIL01000031.1:17103-28304 GCA_001817495.1 Candidatus Buchananbacteria bacterium RIFCSPHIGHO2_02_FULL_56_16 | reverse complement strand
CGGCGACCACGCGACAAAGTCGAGCCGGTTGTAGGTGCTCCGGTTGAGCGTCTCGACCAGAAAATCGGTACCGCTGTTCAGGTTGCGCAGCCAGATTTCTTCTCGATCATCTTTGAGCAGTGAGTAGATGAGCAGCGTCCGGTTGGGCGCGACGGTGAGCAGGTTGAGCGTACCTTCGGTAGTGAGCACCGGCAGGGTTTTTTTAAAGAGGACAACGTTTTTACTGAACGTCGTGAGATTGCTCTTCACCGCCAGCTCCTGTTCCCAGGTTGAGTAGCCCGATAGTGCCACCCGCACGCGGTAGGTTTGCGGCAGCAGCCTCGTGAGGCGGGTCGGCGTGGTGCCCATCAGCCGGTCGTTGACGTACACCTCGGCGCGGTGGGGGAGCGAGTCAACCACCAGAATACCGGTCTTCTCAAAAACCCGCTTGGTCGCGTTGTAACGGTAGCCAGCGGTGTAGAGCGCGACTAACGGCGTCGCCACCAAAAAGACGAGAAAAAAGGTAACGTAGAGGAGCCGTTGGTACCAGAGCTTCATATTTAGTCGGTAGTCAGTAGTAAGTAGTCAGTAGTCGGTAATCGAGAGTACGGCCTTGTAAAGACAAGAGGAAACAGCTAGAATAGAGGCAGTAGCAATGGTTTTAGTATACCAAATTTTTATTTCCTTAGACATACGGTATGAGCAGTTTCCAAATTGACGGCGGCCGGCGGTTGAGCGGAACCGTAACCACTAACGCTTCAAAGAACGCGGCGGTTGTTTTAATGAACGCGGCGCTGCTTAACCGCGGCGTGACGACCCTAAAAAACGTACCACGGATTGAGGAGGTCAACCGGATCATTGAGGTGCTCCAGAGTATTGGCGTCGGGATTCGCTGGTCTGGCCAAAGCAGCCTCATCCTTACTCCGCCGCGTCAGCTCACGCCCGACGCCATTAATTACCGTTCGGCGATCCAAACCCGGAGTGTTTTGTTCCTGCTGCCGGTTCTTGCCCACCGCCATCAGTCGTTTCGCGTACCGCAACCCGGCGGCTGCCGGCTGGGCAAACGGACCGTCAGGCCGCACCTCTACGCGCTTGAGCAGTTCGGCATCAGCATCAGGACTAGCCGGAAGCACTACCAGGTAACCGCTCGTGAGCTGCGGCCCGGCCCGAACGTCGTCCTGTACGAGTCCGGCGACACGGTGACCGAAAACGCCATTATGGCCGCGGCATTGATTCCGGGCACGACGGTGATTAAGTTTGCCTCGGCGAACTACCAGGTAGTTGACCTGTGTCATTTTCTCACCAAACTCGGCGTTAAGATCACAGGCATCGGCAGTACGACGCTCAAGATCGAAGGCCGGCGGCTGATTAACCAGAGCGTGAGCTACAGCATTACTGAAGACCCGATCGAAACGATGCTCTTTCTGGCGGCGGCGGCGGTCACCCGTTCGACGATTACCATCAGGCGCTGCCCGATTGATTTTTTGGAGCTCGAGTTGCTCAAGCTGGAGAAGATGGGCTTCCGCTACAAAGTTATTAAACGCTACCTGGCCCACAACGGCGTCACGGCGCTGGTTGACCTCAAGACGTCGCCCAGCAACCTGACTGCGCTCGAAGAAAAAATTTACGCCCGGCCGTTTCCCGGCATCAACATCGACAACCTGCCGTTCTTCGTCCCGATTGCCACCCAGGCCAAGGGCACAACTTTGATTTTCGACTGGGTGTACGAGAACCGGGCGATCTACTACACCGAACTCTCGAAGCTCGGCGCGAACATTACTTTGGCTGATCCGCACCGGGTCTACATCGCCGGACCGACGACCCTGCGCGCCAACGAGATTATCTGTCCGCCAGCCCTGCGACCGTCTTCAATTATCCTGGTGGCCATGCTGGCGGCCAAGGGCCGTTCGCTGCTGCGCAACATCTACTCGATCGAGCGCGGCTACGAAGACCTGTGCGGCCGGCTGGGCAGCCTCGGCGCAAAAATTAAGAAAATCGAATCGTAAGTATTAAAAAAAAGAAAAACTAAATGAGACAAATTGGTATGTCCAACAGGTTCACCAAGGTATATCTCGCCGTCACTGCCGCGCTCTGCCTGGCTATTTTTTCATTTGCCCTGGGCGCCGGGTTCACTCAGCAGTCAAATCAGGGCGGTGACCAAACCGGCGGCACGGTGCGTAACACCCAAGAGGTTCCGGCCTACCTGACCGAGGACGTTGATTTCAACCAGTTCTGGCAGGTGTGGAACTACGTTAAAGAGAACTACGTTGATCCGGGCGTACCGGAGACGAAGCTGTTTTATGGCGCGCTGGCCGGCATCGTCGCCTCGCTCGACGATCCCTACTCGGTATTTTTGCAGCCGGAGATTTCAGAAAAATTCGCCGAGGAACTCTCGGGCAGCTTTCAGGGCATCGGGGCGGAAATCGGCATGAAACAAAATCAGCTGGTGATTATCGCGCCGCTGCCCGGCACGCCGGCTGACCGCGTCGGCCTGAAAGCAGGCGACGCGATTTTGACCATTGACGGCCAGAGCACCGTTGGCATCGCGCTCGACCACGCGGTTAATATCATCCGTGGGCCGAAGGACACGGAGGTGAAGCTGACGGTCTTTAGTGACGGCGACGAGGAACCGCGCGACGTGACGATTGTCCGCGATAATATCGAGATTGACAGCGTCAAGTTTGTTAGAAACGACGCGACGGGCGAAGATTCCCAGGAGGACGTGCTCCTCGACGGCAACATCGCCTACCTCGGGCTGCTCTACTTTAACGAAAATACATTGGCCGACTGGAACCAGACCGTCCAGCGGATTATTACCCAGAATCCCAAGGGAATTATCCTTGACCTGCGCAACAACCCGGGCGGTTTCCTGGGCACCGCCATCGAGGTCGCCGGCGAATGGGTTGACGGCAAAACCGTGGTCAAAGAGCAGCTGCGCGACGGCAGCAAGGTTGAGCACCAGGCCAACCGCCAGGCCCGGTTCGCCGGTATCCCGACCGTCGCGCTGGTGAACGGTGGCAGCGCTTCGGGCGCCGAAATCGTCGCCGGCGCGCTCCAGGACTACAGCGTCGCCACCATTGTCGGCCAGACTACTTTTGGCAAGGGATCAGTCCAAGACCTTAAGGAATTTCCCGACGGCTCTTCGGTCAAGCTCACCATCGCCGAGTGGCTTACCCCCAACGACCGCAATATCAACCAAGAGGGGATTAAGCCGGATGTCGAGGTCGAGCGGACCCGGGAAGACTACGACAACGACCGCGACCCACAGATGGATAAGGCGCTGGAGATTCTCAAGCAGTAGCAATATAGTATACAAGGGAATAGAGCATAAGAGATAACGGGTACAAGGGAGCAGTCAAAAAAATAGAGTAACTTTGCGCAAAAGAAAGAGGGGAGAGATTTTTAGTCTCTCCCCGTTGGTTTTGTAGCAGCAGCCGTTTTACGGTCGCAATTGATCTTAATAAACTCCCTTGGATTTGTCTCGAAATCGAGCTTGATTTTCTAGCTTTACATAGCGGCAAGCAGTAGGAACCGATTACCGCTATTTAGAGCTAGCCAAGGTAGAAAGATGTATGGTAATGAGCAATATGCTATTATATCATAGACAGTAAAATATGTCAAATCTTTATCCAATATTTTACCTAAAAATAGATAAAAAATTTACCTCAAGTTCTTTATTATTTTGCCAAACCTTGCTAGAATAAAAAGGTAAAACAATGAGCGCTATGTTGAGTCGGTTGATTTTAGAAAATCAAATTTATTTTGTTACCACCAAAACATTTGGTAATCGTCGCATTTTTGTTGATGATGAGACGTGTGGATTACTCGTCGAAACGATGAGGTTGTGCAAGACAAAGTATTGTTTCAAACTATTTGGATATGCGATTTTGCCCGACCACGTTCATTTGTTGATTGAGCCGGGTAATCGTTTCGATATTTCCAAAATAGTCCACAGGATTAAAGGAAATTTCGCCTATCAGTACTTAACCGCACAGAACCATAAAGGTTCTGCTACGCGGGCGGGGGGAGGGCTGGCGACAAATGAGGACCATAATATTTCGGCCGCGCGAATGAAGATTATTTTAAATCGCGTAGCCGACCCTTTATGGGTCGGGGAACAAAAACGCCGGCGCATTCGACAAAATCCGGTTTGGCAAAAATCATTTTACGATCACGCCATCCGCAACGAAAAAGATTTTCTGGAAAAACTGAACTACATTCATAAAAATCCCTTGAAACATAATCTCACCGATGACCTGGATAGCTATCCTTGGTCGAGCTACCAAAATTATTACTTAGAGAACAATAGTCTCATTACCATTAACAAACTGCTGCTCTAACCGGTATGTCCAATTTTATCCGGCCATTCAATAAAATTTCCAAGCGAGATGTCCGCCTCGCCGGCGGCAAAGGTGCGTCGTTAGGCGAGATGACCCAAGCCGGTATGCTAGTACCGCCCGGTTTTGTGGTACTCGCCGCGGCGTTTGACCGGTTTTTGGACGAAACTGATTTGAGTTTGGAAGTCGAAGCTGGGCTAAAGAAAGTCAACTACAAAGACACCAACTCGGTTGACCGCGCCTCAAACGTCATCCGCGACCTGATTCACGACGCACAGATGCCTAAAGACTTGCAAACCATCATCTTGGCCGAATTTAAAAAACTCAAGCGTCCGCTGGTAGCGGTTCGGTCGTCAGCCACGGCTGAAGACTCAACCCAGGCGAGCTGGGCCGGCGAGCTCGAAACGTACCTCAACACCACGGAAAAGACGCTGCTCGGCCGGGTCAAGCAGTGCTGGTCGTCGCTTTACACGCCGCGGGCGATTTTTTACCGCAACGAGCAGGGGATGCGCAAATCCCGCGTTTCGGTTGCCGTGGTGATCCAGACGATGGTCCAGTCCGAGATTTCCGGCATCACCTTTACCGTCCATCCGGTAACTAAGGACCGGAACCAGATGATTATCGAGGCCGGGTACGGTTTGGGCGAGGCGATTGTCTCCGGCCAGATTACGCCGGACAGCTATGTAGTCGGTAAGCGTAATTTGGACCTGCTGGACATCAACGTTGCGGAACAAAAAAGGATGCTCATCAAAAAGGGTGCGTCGGGTAACGCCTGGCAGCCGGTGCCAAAGACCAGACAACATAGCCAGAAATTAACCGGCAAACAGATCATTGAGCTGGCTAATATTTGCATTCGGATTGAAAAATACTACCGAAAGCCACAGGATATTGAGTGGGCATTTGCCAAGGGAAAATTTTACATCACCCAAAGCCGGCCGATTACCACGCTGTAGCTTATGAGCAAACGACAGACAACCAATCAATCGCACCGTGACCCCTGGTTCGTCATTGAGCGGATTCCCGACCTCAACTACGTGATGGCCTACACTATCCTCAAGCGTTACGGCCGCTACGTCAAGCAGCAAGGCGGCGGCAGTTTTCTTCGGGAGATTATATTTATTATTGAGGACGGCAACGCTAAGCTGTGCTACCGGCGCGACCAACTTCACCGGACGGCGCAGTACATCGCCGCCAAAGCCGTGCGTGACGTTGCCTGGCTTGCCAAAGCAAACCGCGTGGTGGCGGTGGCCGCCCGTCGGTACCGCGCTGTTGCGTCGCAGCAGCTACGCCGCCGGCCCTACCGAAAGTTATCGGATCGAGCGTTGGCGAACGCTTTACGTGACCTTATTACGGCCCAAGGTGCCAGTCACGCTACCGGCCAGACAACTACCTGGCTGATTGATGCCGAGGATCATTTCACGACGTACCTGTTCGATTACCTCAAGGCTCGCGCCGCTGAACAAAAGCTGAAGCTCAATGTGGCAGAAGTATTTTCAGCCCTTACCACGCCACTCAAGCCTAGCTATACTGAAATTGAAAGTCGTGAAATCCTGGCGCTGGCGGTACGAATTGGTCGACGACCGGCGCTCAAGCGACTCATCATTCGCACGCCGCTCGAGGCGCTGCCGGATGCGCTGCGTCGCGCCGACCCTGTGCTGCTGCGAGCGCTCACGCGCCATCAGCGCCGCTGGTTCTGGCTCCACCACAACTACCGCGGTCCGGTGTTAGATTTAGCCTACTTCCTGCAGGTTTTCCAAGGGTTGGTTAAACAGGGCAACGCGGCCGTGTTGCTGGTTCAAGCCAAGGCGTCGGCCGGCAGGCTGGGGAAACAACAGACAGCGCTGGTCAAGCAGCTTAAACTTGACGCCAAGCACCGGGCGCTCTTTGATCAGGCTCGCGTCATTGTCTGGCTCAAAGCCTACCGCAAGGACTGCATGTACTACGGCGCGTTTACCGCCAACGAACTATTGCGGGAGCTGGCGCGCCGCTGCGCCATCAGTTTCACTCAGGCCGAATTTTTAGCCTACCCCGAGTACGGTCCGGCATTACTTAAGCATCAAATTAACCCAACCGAGCTGATGGAGCGCAAACGGTTTTCAGTTATTTACGGTACGTGGGATGGTATTGCGGTGTACACCGGCCAGCGGGCGAAGCAGTTTATCCGTCGCCTGCTGTGGGAGCGCGAGCAGACACGTAACGTTTCCACGCTGGCTGGCCAGCCTGCCTGCCCGGGCAAGGTCCGCGGCCGGGTGGTCATCGTTAATCATGTTTCCGACATCCCCAAAATGAAAGCGGGTAACATAATGCTCTCCGAGACAACCTACCCGGCGCTGGTACCGGCGATGAAAAAAGCCGCGGCAATTGTCACCAATGTTGGGGGACTAACCTGCCACGCCGCCATTATTTCCCGCGAGCTTAAAATTCCCTGCGTCGTCGGAACGAAAATTGCAACCCAAGTCTTCAAAGATGGCGACCGGGTAGAGGTGGACGCGACCAACGGGGTGGTGCGGAAGCTATGAATACTAAAAAATTAAAGTACCTCAACGACAAAGATCCCTGGATGCTCGCCGAAGAAATTCCGGATATTGATTTTTTCTTTTGTCAGATCTGGCTTAAGGTATTTGTCAACGAATTTGAAAAACCAAGTGGCAGAGCGTATAGAAAGGTACTCGCGGTTCTAAGAGGGTACCATCTTTGGTTTTACTACGGCGAAAAAGATTCCCGAGCGGTTGGCGATTTTTTGGTCAGTCGATTCTTGCGAACACCAGAGTTCACAAAAACAATCAATAAACAAATCGTGGCGCTGGCGGATAAGCTCAGCGCGTTTGCTCATAAGGTACCCCAAGAGAATCTGAGTCAGCTAACCAACCAACGCCTTTGGCGGCTCTATAAAGCGTACAACGAGCTGCACACTGAATTCTACCGCTGGGGTTGGTTGCCGGTTGGAGTTGACATGTTTCATAGTAATTTAACCGACCGGCTTAAGCAGTACCTGCGCAGTATTGATGTTCCTGAATATAAGGTTAACGAGTATTTAGTGCTGCTCACCCAGCCGACGAAAAAATCGTTGATTCAAATTGAGCAAGATGAGTTTGTAGCCATCGCGATTAAAATCAAGAAAGACGTATTTCATCGTCAGCTGTTTAGTAGGAGAGCGACTGCTAAGACGATTAAACGAAGAATCAAACCGCACATACGTAGGTTGATTGAAAACCATTGGCAAAAGTACCACTACGTAAAATTTTTATGGATTGGCAAAGAGGGCGTCTACACCATTGACTACTACATTGATGAGCTGATTAAACTGGTCAATTCAGCGGTAGATCTCTCAAAACAGTACCAAAGACGGCAACGCGAATTGAAACATGTGCTTGAGCAACGAATAAAATTGATTGCCCGGCTGCACATTAAAAATCCTTGGCGGACTATTATTGATGCGTGGGGCGATTTCATGCTGACAAAAATCTATCGTAGGTTTGCCCAGATTTATGCTATCTATCAGATGCAGCCGGTGATTCAGGAGATCGCCCGGCGGCTCGACATAACGCTGATGCAAGCTCGATTTTTACTAAAGGATGAAGTTAAAGAAGCACTGCTGAATAATAAAATCAATCGTGCAATACTAAACCGGCGAACAAAATTTTGCCTTTACTACACGGAGAAAAATCGCTCGGTTATTTTGACCGGCGAGAAAGCGAGGAAGATTGCAAAGTCGGTTCAGTTAAGGGTAGTAGTAGCGACTAATGAGTTGAGGGGGCAGACCGGGTGTATTGGCAAAGCCACCGGTACGGTCAAAATTGTCATTCGGCCGGCTGATATGGCTAAATTTAATAAGGGCGATATTCTGATTTCAATCGCGACGGATCCAGACATTGTGCCGGCAATGAAAAAAGCGGCAGCCATTGTTACCGAGCAGGGGGGTATTACGTCTCATGCCGCAATAGTTTCGCGCGAACTCGGCGTGCCGTGCGTTATTGGCACTAAAATCGCCACCAAGGTTTTCAAAGACGGCGACCGGGTGGAGGTGGACGCGACCAACGGGGTGGTGCGGAAGGTATGATAAATTTTAAAATGGAAGATTATGTTTTTATGGGGAGGTGGGCGCAACCCGTGCTGCCGGGAGTTGTTTGGTGTCGTTGGAATGAGACGGAGAGTGTAAAAAGGGCGGGGTATGGCCAAGTTTTTGAGAATCAGATTTTGCTTGACGGTAATTTTTTTTATAAAACGAGTGACCATAAGAAAATTGAAAGGCTTTTGGATGAGGTAATAACATCTAATATGTGCCAATCGTATTGTGCGTTACTAGATGAGATCGGTCGTGAGGTTGAACAGAACCATCTGCGGGTTCCCGAAATGGAAACTGATTTGAATGGATACCTGTCGGCGTTATTCAATACCTACGCGGAAGTGACTGGTTTCTGGAATTTTACACTCCTCTTAGGTGATGTGATGAATGATTATTTTTTGAAGCATACGTTTGCCGATTCTTCCGAGGATATGATTTCGAAACTTTCCCCGTATGCTCGTAGGACATGGCTTGAGGACCAGCCGCGGGAGATACAAAAAATGGCGCGAGCACTGCGTCAGGCACAACCCGGCATTACCGCTAATCAAGTAACCAATGCCCAGATAAGCGAAATACCAGAACTGTCTGCACGTATTGATCAGCATGTGATGAGGTTTAGTTGGTTCGGCACACATCACTGGCTCGGTGATGCGTACAACCGTGCTAAATGTATAAACGATATTGCAAATGTAATCGGAAAAAAGCCTACTATAGAAAAACGAGTTTCAAAAGACGGGGACACGGTTTCAACCCCTCTTTGGGAGCTCCTTGCCGCAGTGTCGTACTGGCGGACACATTGCGCTGAAATTACGTCCAAGGTGGTATTCGCGTCTCGTCCAAGGCTTACGCAGTGCGCGACGCGCTTGAGCTTAACCTATGAACAACTGCTCGATCTTACTCCTCTAGAGATACGTGAAAGAATATCATTCGACCGATTTGATGCTAACCTACCTCCGAATTACGAAGAGCGAAGAACCGCTTACGGTTGCTACATTAATGGCAAAGGGCGGGAATGCGTCATCACCGGAGTAGATCTCCAGAAGCTAGTAACTGTTTTCATCAAGGTTGCCGACGCTGACGTGCGGGAATTAAGCGGTGTAGTAGCGAGCGCGGGCAAAACTATTTCTGGCTCTGTTGTGGTGTTGATTTCATCAAAAGATTTTGTAAAATTTAAAAGGGGAGCTATTTTAGTTGCCCCCGAAACGACCCCCGACTTTGTGCCTTATATGAAGCTAGCAAGTGCAATCGTAACCGACCGTGGTGGTATTACTTCCCATGCAGCCATTGTGTCCCGAGAACTGGGTATTCCCTGCGTCGTGGGCACCAAGATCGCCACCCAGGTCTTCAAAGACTGCGACCGGGTGGAGGTGGACGCGACGAACGGGGTGGTGAGAAAAATAGGTAGTAAGTGAGCCCGCTTCGACGAGCGAAGCGAGGCGAGTAAGTCCAGACAAGTCGAGATAAGCGCCGCGGTCGGGCCGCTAGCAAAAGAGGGGTACATCGCTATGAAACGGGTTACTTTGAAAATTTCCGGCATGGTCCAGGGCATCGGCTACCGATACTTAAGCCAAAAAGAGGCTCAAAAACGAGGTTTTACCGGCTATGTCCGCAATGTTCAGGACGGCAGCGTCGAGCTGGTCGCCGAGGGCCGCGAGCCGGATTTGAAAAATTTCATCCAGTGGTGCTATAATGGAGTTGGACCGGCAGAGGTCCAAAAGATTGAAACGAGCTGGTCGAACGCGACAGGCGAGTTTAATGATTTTTCGATGCAAGGCTAACCGTGTGAGCAATGAAAGTAATCCTATTGAAAAATGTGCCCCAGCTCGGCGAGCAAGGCGACGTCAAAGAGGTAGCCATCGGCCATGCCCGTAACTTTTTGATTCCCCGGGGGCTGGCCAAACCGGCGACGCCCCAGGCGCTGGCCGAGCTTGAGCTGAACAAAGTCCAGGCGGCTAAAACGGCTGAAGTGGATTTAGCGACAGCGGAGCAGCTCGCTGGCAAGCTTGAGGGACAGATCATTGAGGTTACGGCCAAAGCGTCTGACGAGGGGACACTCTACGGCGCAATTTCGCCGGCCAAGGTTTCGAGCGCGCTGAAAGCCAAGGGTTTTGAGGTGGATAAGGATCAGATCGCGGCCCGGCACATTAAAGAACTCGGCGAGCACGAGGTCGTGGTTGATCTCGACCACGGACTGGAAGCGCGCATTACCCTGGTCGTCAACGCTGAACGATCATGACGCCAACCACCAGCAATCGTGATCTCTGAAAAATAAAAGCCCACCGTCGAGGTGGGTTTATCGCTAAAACCGATACGAAACTACGAATGAATGCCTGCCCGCCATTATCTTACCTTTCCATTACACAGGCGCTGGCAGGCGGGCGAATGGTACGAATGATCAGGGCAGGATTCGTGGCATCCGCATAAATTCGTCCGGTCATCCGACCGGACGCCCCGTCGGATGACGGGGCGTAAATTCATATTATCTATGGGAAAATTCATTTTTGTGATGGGAGGGGTGATGTCGGGTGTGGGCAAGGGGGTAACTGCCGCCTCAATCGGCAAGGTCCTCCAATCGCGCGGCTACCAGGTAACCGCCATCAAAATGGATCCGTACATCAACGTTGATGCCGGCACGATGAATCCGACGGAGCACGGTGAGGTGTTCGTGACGGAAGACGGTGATGAAACTGACCAGGACATCGGTAACTACGAACGCTTCCTCGACACCAACATCATGCGGGTGAACTACATGACGACCGGCCGGGTCTACCAGGCGGTGATCCAGCGCGAACGAAACCTCGAGTACGGCGGCAAGTGCG
>MHIL01000031.1:0-17045 GCA_001817495.1 Candidatus Buchananbacteria bacterium RIFCSPHIGHO2_02_FULL_56_16 | reverse complement strand
CGCAACCTGGGCGAGATGAAAACCAAGCCGACCCAGTACGCGGTCCAGCAGGTCAACGCCGCCGGGATTCAGCCCGACTTCATCATCTGCCGGGCCGAGCGGCCGATCGACGGACCGCGGCGCGAGAAAATTTCAACCTTTTGCAACGTCAGTAAAGAAGACGTCATCTCAAACCCCGACGTCGAATCAATTTATGAAATTCCCCTCATTTTAGAAAGCGAGCACCTGAGCGATAAGCTGATCGCTAAGCTCAACCTTCGGCCGCGGAAGAAGAACCTCGACGACTGGCGGCGAATGATTCGCAAGCTCAAGGTCGTTAAAAAGACGGTAAAAATCGGTATGGTCGGCAAGTACTTCGCGACCGGCGACTTTATTCTGCCCGACGCCTACATCTCGGTGATCGAATCAATCAAGCATGCCGCCACCAAAAACGGCGTCCGGGCCGAGATTCACTGGATTAACTCCGATGCCTACGAGAAAAATCCGGCGCTGGTTAAAGAGCTGAATCAGTACGGCGGCATCATTGTCCCAGGCGGATTTGGCAAGCGCGGCGTCGAGGGAAAAATCCTGGCGATCCGCCACGCCCGCGAGCACGGCATCCCGTACCTCGGACTGTGCTACGGCATGCAATTGGCCACCGTTGAATTCGCCCGCAACGTCGCCAAGCTCCAGCGGGCCAACACCACCGAGATTGATCCGGCCACGCCGCACTCCGTCATCCACATTATGCCCGACCAGGCGGATAAGCTCGCCAAGAGGCAGTACGGCAACACGATGCGGCTCGGCGCCTACCCCTGCCTGCTCGATAAGTCGTCAAAATCGTTGGCCGCCTACGGGACGCGGCGGATTTCCGAGCGTCACCGCCACCGCTACGAATTCAACAACGACTACCGGGCCCGGCTGACCAAGCACGGCTTGCTGCTCGCCGGCCTCTCGCCGGACAAGAAGCTCGTCGAAATTATCGAACTGCCCAAGCACCCGTTCTTCGTCGGTACCCAGTTCCACCCCGAGTTCAAATCACGGCCGCTGCGGCCCCACCCGCTGTTCAATGCGTTCGTGGCGGCGGCGAAGAAGGCAACCAGGTAGCTTATAGCGAATGGCATATAGCGTATCGCAACTACTTCGTGCCATTTGCCATACGCTATTTGCCATTTGCTAAATAAAAAACTGCGGCCGGTACAGAGCGTCGTGTCGCAGTTTTTTATTTCTTCGGGATGACGCTGACGAACCGGGCCCAGGCGAGCGCGCCGTCAAACTTCTTGATTTTTTTTCGGCTGAACGTTACCAATCCCGAAACCCGGGCGTAGAGGGTATCATCAGCGCCCTTTTTGACGTTCTGGCCCGGCCGGAACTTGGTGCCCCGCTGCCTAATCAGAATGTTGCCGGCGCGGGCAAGCTGTCCGCCGTAGAGTTTAACGCCCAAACGTTTACTGGCGGATTCTCGGCCAAGGCCGGTTGAGCCGCCGGCTTTTTTGTGAGCCATGGAGGAATTAGTTAGTAGTCAGTCCCAAAGGGATGGCTTCGCCATAGTCTGTAGTAAGTAGTATAAACTAGGTGAGGCAGATTGTCAAGAATATGCTTTTGCGTTATACTGGCAACTACAACTATGAGACAGCGTATTTTTCTACTATTGACTGCCTTATTACTGTTGAGTGCCTGCCAGCTTCAACCATCGGAGCCGGCGGTTACTTCTAATCCAACGCACAACGAACCTGTTCCAAACGTTACTGACGCTTCCACGACGTCGCCAGCCCAAGCTCCGACAGACGCAACTGCCACGACCCCGGCCGAGGGTATCGGGCAAGACACGCCCAAACCGCCGGCCATTGTTGCGCCAACCTGGACTCCCAGTGCTGAACCAACTTCAACCGATCAGGTTCCGGCGGCTTTACCCTCGACGCTCGACTACCCGGTCCCGTTTACCTCGCAAGCCCCCTACACCGTCTGGGACGACCTTCACCAGGAGGCCTGCGAGGAAGCGTCAATGATTATGGCTGACGCCTTTTTCAACGACCGGGCGCTCACCGCCCACAGCGCCGAGCAAGCGCTTCTGAACCTGGTCAAGTGGGAGACCGACCAGGGCTACCTGGTTGACGTAACCGCGGCCGAGGCAGCGCAGATCATGGTTGACTACTTTGGACTCTCGGCGGAAGTGGTAACCGAGGTTACGGTGGACCGGATCAAGACGGAACTAAACAAGGGCAAGCTCGTGATCGTGCCGGCTGCCGGCCGCGAGCTCGGTAACCCCAACTTCCGGCGCCCGGGCCCGATCTACCACATGCTGGTGATTCGCGGCTACGACGGTACGCGGTTCATCACCAACGACCCCGGTACCCGGAAGGGGGAAAAGTACACGTACGCCTACGACACGCTCCTTTCGGCAATCCACGACTGGGACCACGATCGGGCACGGGGGGGCATGACCAATGAAGAGATTGCCCAGGGGAGGAAAGTAATGATTGTCGTTGGTCAATAATGAAAAGCTTATAGCTTTTAGCTGATAGCGATAGTTGTTAGAAGTCGCTGACAAGGTAGCCTCTATACCCCAAAAGCGGTCTTAATCTCCGTTTACCTACATTTAGCAATATGGAGAAAGAAGCTGTCCAACAAGTGCTCGAAACACTCCGCCCGCAAATTCAGCTCGACGGCGGCGACCTCGAGCTCATCAACGTTGACGAGCGTTCGGGTATCGTGCGCGTCCGGCTGCGCGGCGCCTGCGTCGGCTGCCCCCTCTCGAGCGTTACCCTGGAAGCGGGTATCAGCGCAGCGCTGCGTAAAAAGGTTAAGGGGTTTACGGCAGTTGAGCTGGCGGAAGATTATGGTTAACGCGAAGGCCTACTTTGATTACGCCGCCAGTACGCCGCTTGATCCGGCGGTGCGGGAAGCGATGGAGCCGTACCTGACGCAGCGCTTTGGTAACCCAGGCTCGGTTCATTCATTCGGCCGCGAAGCGCTCACGGGCCTTGACCGGGCGCGGGCGCAGGCGGCTGATTTTTTAAGCTGCCAGCCGGCGGAGATCATCTTTACGTCGGGCGGTACCGAGGCCAACAACCTGGCGATTTGGGGAACGGTGAAGTCCGGCGACCACATCGTCACCTCGGCGATTGAGCACCCGTCCGTGCTTGAACCTTGCCGCCAGCTCGAGCGCAGCGGCGTCGAGGTAACCTACCTGCCGGTGGGGCCCGCAGGCATGGTCAGCGTGGCCGACGTGGGAGACGCAATCCAGCCGCAGACGCGGCTGATTTCCCTGATGTACGTTAACCATGAGCTTGGTACCATCCAGCCGGTCGCCGAGGTCGGCAAGCTGGTTTCGGCCCAGAACCAGCAACGAAAAAAGAGCCGCCAAGGGGCAATAAGGGTTCACACCGACGCGGTGCAAGCGGCGGCCTACTGCCCGATGAACGTTGCCGCGCTCGGCGTTGACCTGCTCTCGCTATCAGCTCACAAGGTTTACGGACCGAAGGGCGTTGGCCTGCTGTACCGGCGTAGCGCGGTAGCGCTCGAGCCGCGGCAGTTCGGCGGCGGCCAGGAGCTTGGGTTGCGATCAGGCACGCCTGACGTGGCGGCGATCGTCGGCTTCGGCCGGGCGCTCGAACTGCTCGGCTCACCAGCGCACGCCGCGGCGATGCGCCGCGTTGCCGAGCTACAGCGCCAGCTGATGGTGCTGCTTACAAAGAACTTTAAGGGGTGTCGTATCAACGGAGATCTAAAGGAGCGGATTCCTGGTAATCTGAACGTCAGCTTCAAGGGCACTGACGGTCCGGCGCTGCTCATGCTGCTCGACGAGCGGGGAGTTGCGGTCAGCGTTGGCTCGGCCTGCTCCGCCGGCTCGCTCGATCCCTCACCCGTAATCATGGCGCTTGGGCTGACCAAGGAGGCTGTCCGCGGCAGCGTTCGGATCAGTTTTGGCCGCGGCACGACCACCGCGGACGTGGCGCGGCTCGTGCAAGCGTTGCGCGAGGCAGTCGGGCGCGCCGGTGATCGGGCCTAGCGTCAGCTGAAGCGGTTAAAAAAAGAGCGGGGCCGCTGGAGCTCCGCCCCATGAGTCACTAATCAATCAGCGGCGGCGGGGCCGCTGCCGGCTGGCCTGGCAGTGGGCCAAACGGGTCGTTCAAGGTTGTCCAATCAACCGCGCCTTCAGCTGCGGTTTTTTGATTAATTTTCCCGAGAACCGCCTCAATCTTGTTTAGGTTAATGGTATCCGGCGCCACCTCTTGCTTAAGGATGACGATGGTCTGGGCGCGCGTGATGGTCAGGTAAAAATTCTGGTAGATGAACATGCCGAGAAAGAAGATCACCACGATCACCATCAACAGGATGAGGATGTAGAAATATCGAATCGACCAAATGATGTGGGCGATGTTCGGGCGGGGGAATTTGAGCTTCATAGGCTAGGGCCCTCGGGCGCGGGCAGCCGGTAGACGTTGCCGACGAACGTGGCGGTAATCCGGCCCGGGCTCGCCGCCGAGCCGGTGTTGAAGTTAAAGGCGGTGAACGTCACGTAGTAGGGCAGCCGCTCAAGATCATCGAGGTACTGCATGATCCGGTTGAATCGTCCCTCAAGGGTAATGGTAATCGGGATTTCCTCATAGCCGGTTCGCGAAACAGCTTGTTCAAACTGGAGCTGAATATTTTGGGTTAACCGCCGGTCCGCCACCAGTCCCTCGAGGGTGGTGATAAACTCGAGCTCGCGGCCGGTAACGATGAACGACCTCGTGAGCGTGCTTCGCTCCGCTTTGATTTTTTCAAAGTTGCTGATGGTTTCGCGGAGACGCTGGCCACGCTCCCACTTGCGCTCGAGGTCGGCGATCTCGCGGTAGACGTCGTCGCTGATCCGCTCGATGTCGCGCATGGTTGGTACGATGATCAGAAACACGACCGCGGCAACTCCCACCAGAATCGTCAGCACCAAGATTGTCAGCCGTTGCCACAGCTTCATAAGCCTGTCCGGGGCGCCGTTAGGTTAACGGCCGCTTTAATGGTGAAGCTGATATCTTGGGGCTTGAGCAGGCTCTCGAGGGGAACCTTGACATGCTCAAGCAACCCAAACTCCTCGAGCCCCGCTTGGAGCGCGAGGAGGTCAGCGCGCGTCGCCGCCACGCCGGTGAGGGTCATCGCCTTCTGGCCACGCTCGTCAATGATCTGCAGCGTCGCGAGCGTCACCCCTTTCGGCACGACGGGGACAAGCGCGGCGAAGAAGGTAGACCAGGGGACGTACGCAGCCTGCATTGAGTCAACGGCGGAGAGCTGCTGATTAAAAATTCTGATGTCGTTGTTAAAAATTTTGCCGGACTTGAGCGTCAGGGTGCTCTCGGCAACGGTTTGGTTAAAATGGTTCTGGAGCAGCGCCTTAGTGGCGAGCAGCACGATCGTCGAGAGGATCGTCAGCAGGAGCACCGTGTACATCAGGTTCTTAATGGCAACGTAGAGCCCGCGCAGCCGCAGCTCTTGTTTCTTGAGCGGAGGCAGGAGGTTGATGGTAATCATGGGAGGTTCCTCTGGAACGGTCGCAACGCCGTTCCGATGGCGGTGGTGTAGGAGAGGAGCCGCGCCGGCGGGATCGCCACCTTGCTGGTCGCGGTCAGGTGAGCGGACGGCGCTCCTACCGTGACCGGCAGCTTGAGCTTTTCCGACAGCATGGCATCAATCGAGAGGACATTCGCGCCGCCACCGCCCAAAACGACGCCGCTGATAGCCGGCTGACCGGCAAAACTAGTCTGATAGAACGTCATCGTCCGTTTAATCTGGATGACGAGGGCGTTGATTGCGCTGTTCAGCACCTTCCGCAGCGCGCCCTCACACTTGGCGGGGTCCAACCCGCAGAGAATCTTGGCCTCTTCGGCTTTCTTCAAGTCGATTTTGAGCGTCTCGGCGATCGTCTTGGTGATGCCGTTGCCGGAGATCGGCAGGCTGGTGGTAAACGTTACCGCGCCGTTGCTGTAGATGATTAAGCCGGTTCGAATGGCGCCAAAATCAATCACCATAGTCGTCCGGTTTTCCTGCTGACGAAGCAAGCTCCTGGTGATCGCCGCGGCTTCGATCTCGAGGGCGTGGACCACGAGGCCGGCCTTGTCAAGCACCGCGAGGTACGCGTCAACGATTGACTGGGGCGCGACGCCGATCAAGACCGAGGCTGTTTTGCCGTTCTGTCGCAAAAGCTGCCAGTCGAAGTACGCTTCGTCCAGATTGAGCGGGATGTGATTACGTGCCTCGTCGCGGATACCATCCACCAGCGGGGTCGTTGCATTGGGGGTAACGGTAATGACCTTAATGAACGTCTTCTGCTCCGGCAAAACCGTAACGACGTTGCGGGTGTTCACCTTATCACCGCGGGTTGATTTCAAAAGTTTGCCGATCGCGCCGACGAGCGGATCCGCAGCCGCCACCTCGCCGTTTTGGATCGCGCCAGCGGGCACCGGCACCTCGCCGTAGGCGCCGAGCGCCAGCTTCTTACCGCGCCGTTTAACCTGAACCAGCCGGAGCACCTGCTGGCTGATATCGAGACCGAAGAGGTTTTGGGTTAGCTCCGTTTCCATATCCAGTAGTGATCCCTCACCTTACTATCTGTAAGGGTGAGGAACGATTCCCAATGAATCATTACGTTTGGTTAAGCTGCATGGTAATTATTTTTCAAATAAGGTGAGGGGCTACTATTGGACATAAGCTAAGAGCTCTCACCTGCAAGGACTTCTTCCCAGAGGATGACGTCGTACTCGCCGGTCGTGGGGAAGAAGGGTGGGGGAGCGTAGAGGGTATTTGGATCGTAGATGTAGTCGCGGATCGAGTAGCCGCTCGAGCCGCTCGACATGTAGGGCGTGAGGTTACTGATCGTTGAGCCGTAGAGTGTGAAGGCATCCCGCACGACGGTAGCGCCGCACTGGAAAATCGAGCCGTAGTCGGGCCGGTAGCGCCGGCCGTTCTTGGCGATGATGATGGCGTCAAGCTCCAGGTCATCCTCACTGTACAAGCCGATGATGACGTTATTTTGGGCAATCAGGCCGATGACGTCGGCGCCAGCTTTACTGGTGTACAACAGATCGGTATTGAGGTAGATGTTGGCGGTGCCGGTATCAAGCGGCTCGCGGGCAGCTACGACGGTTGTCCGGCTCTGATCAATGGTGCCGTCAACCCAAACGTCGTCTTTGACGAAAATTAAGCCGTTGTCAGGGATGGGCAGGTTTAGCCAGTCGCCGGCGTAGCTCTGGATGCCGCCGGTGGGCTGACCGTTGCAGTCTGCAGTTTTGGTGGCCACGATCCGGTAGCGGAAGGTAGTGCCGGTTTGGAACTGAACGTGGTAGCCGGCGTAGCCGGAAGGGTTGAGCAGCACTCCGTCGCTTGAGGCGGCGCTCTCCATGGTGTTCAAATCTTGGGTGAAGCCGGCAAAGTCAACCGCCGGCACGGGGAACGATGTACCGGCTAAAAACACCGCCCCTTCATCGGGCTGGCTGGTCCAGACGCCGTCGCGCCAGGCACCGCCATACCAGTACTGCTCGAGGGCGCTGGTGACGATGTTGTGGGCAACGCCGTCGAACTTGACGCCGCCATTGGAGTGGACCGGCCCGTAGGTTTCCGCCGTGCTGCCGTAGCTCAAGTTGCTGTTGACGACCGTGGTGTAGGCGGCCAGCGACGGCTGGCCGATCGAAACGGCAACCTGCCGCTTCGTCTCGGGTCGGTCGGCGGCCCAGCCCGTTGCTCGTACCTTAACGATCGTTGAGCCCGGTTCGGGCGGGGTCACCATCAGGCTGAAAGAGCCGATGACGCCGCCGCTCGGATCGGTGTACTCGTGGACGTAGGGGCCGCAGGGGTTGCATCCGACCGCGCCGGTACCGTCGGCGTAGTCTTCTACGTCGTGGGCCAGGTGCCACCGGTAGTAGTTGGTGCCGGCTTCGGCCAGCTCGAACGCAGTCATCAGCGCCTGCTGCTGCGCGCCCAGCCGCTGCTGGTAGCTGACCAGGTTGAGCAAACCGGTGGCGATGAGCACAAAGATTAAAACGAACACCAGTGTCATGATCATTATATCACCTTTCTGGCTGGTAACCAACCGACGACGCTTGTATCGTAACGCACTGGTCATAGATTATCCTTCAGGTTGCGCAGCTGGCTGTTGGAGATGAGGGTGAAGCTGTCCGGCGCGCGGCTCGGATCCACGTTGATCTGGAGGTGAACGCGGATGAGCCGGATATCCTCGACGGCGGCCGGGGTCGGGAGCGGATCCTGGCTCGTCGGGTAGCTGCTGCCGTAGTAGTAAAAAATGGGAGTTGAGCCGTTGCGGACGTACCGCGAGAGCACCGTCGTTGTCTCGGGGTTATCGTAGGTGGCTGGCCAGCCGCTCGGCTCGGTAACTCCGCGAACCAGATCGGTCCCCTCCAGGCTGTAGCGGATGCGTTCGATCAGCTCGTCGGCGTCGGTGTCGCTGTAAAAAATCACGGTCTGGTCAGCGGCGGCGGCAACCGCGTAGGCGCCGTTCTCGGCGGCCGAGCTCTCGCGAATCTCTTTCACCATGGTATCGACGCCGCGCTGCGCCTGCTTGATTGCTTCGGCTTGCTCGGTGGCGAAGAGGTTCGCCCGGTAGCTCTGGACGATGAAGGTCGTGACGCTGATCACCACGATGGTGAAGATCGCGACGGTAATGAGGGTTTCGAGCAGCGTTATGCCGCGGGGTAAACGTTTCATCACTCAAGGGTTAAGGTCACGGTGAGCGTTTGGGCCGGGTTAAGTAGGAAGGGCAGCGGTGGTTCAGCGCTGTAGAGGGTGTAGCCGGTGCCGCCCTGGAGCGTAATCGTGTAGGTATCCCACTCCAGAGTGGAGAGGGTAATGACCCCCGAGCCGTTGGTGCTCACGTTCTGGTTGTACTTATAGATGACGGGGTTGTTGCCGACCTTCTTGCTGCCGGTAACGGTCAGCGGCACGTTCGGGATGGGGCTCGTGCTGCTCGGGTCGCCGTTGTACTCGGCCGCCCGGATGTCGTATTCGCCGGTTTGGTTATCCTGCCAGCTGACGACCGGGTTACCGCTCGCGCTGGTAATCACGGCGGGGTTACGCTGGTCGCCGTTGGCTTCAGCGTTGACGCGAATGTCGGCGCCCCACACCGGCGCACCGTTAGGCTTGAGCTTCTGGAGGTAGATGTCGTTCGAGCCATTACGGAAGTCTTGCCAGGCGACGACCGCGTCATTGCCATTCTGGGCGAGCGCTATCGCCGGCTGCTGCTGATCCGCGCCGCTGCCAACGCTGACGGGTACGTCGGTCGGCCACATCGCCGCGCCGTCGGCGCCAAACTTATGGGCGTAGATTCGGTCGTCGCCGTCGCGGCTGTCCTGCCAGACGACGACCGCATTACCGGCAGCATCAACTACGACCGCCGGATTCATCTGGTTGCCGCTGCTGGTGGTGTTCACCCGGACGTCGGACGGCCAGATGACCGCACCATTACTATCCACCTTTTGCAAGAAAACATCGTAGTTACCGGTACCGTCGTCCGTCTCCCAGACCACGTACATATTGTCGTTTGCATCAACCGCGAGGTCAACGGCTTGCGACGCGTCGCCGCCCTCAATGGTGCGGGTATAGTCAACCGTCACCGAGTCGAGGCTCATCTGCTGTGAGCCGTCACCGTCGAGGAATGCCCGAAACAGCAGCTTGCCCTGGGTGGTCGGGAACGCGCCAAGGTGGCTGGCGACGTCAACGGCCGTGGTGTAGCTGCCGGCAGTCGTCTGCCAGGTTGAGCCGTTCCAGTATTTCCAGCTGCTGCCGTCGTTGTCCGAGAGCTGGTAGTAAATTTCGCCGCCGTTCTTCACCGCGTCTTCGCTAAATCCATCCCAAGAAATGAGGCTCGGAACCACCACTGATTGAATTGAGTAGACGTCCGGCCCGCCGGCGGGGTAGCTGCTGCCGCTCTGGGTCCAGCCGCACCCCTGCTGTGCCTGGCAACTGCTCTGGTCGGCGAAGGTGTCACAGGCCGCGGGGGTACCGCTGCACGGCCCGCCCTGATCCCAGCTGCAGCTCACCTCGGCGCAGCTTGGTTCGGTGGCTACTGTTGAGCAGCTGCAGCTGCCGGTGCAGTTGCCGCCGCTCGGGCCCCAGCCGCACTGGGCGTCCTCGCACGTCGCCTCGGTGCCGATGGTGGTGCAGCTGCAGCCGCTGGTCGGGTAGCAGAAGAAAACAAACCAGCCGCAGCCGGGCACCGACTGGCAGCGCGACCGGCCGTTGATTGACCAGCAGTCGCAGCTGCCGCCGCTGCAGCCTTCAACGCCAGCCTGCCAGGAGCAGCCATTAACCTGAGTACACGTCGCCTGGTCGTCAGCCGCCGAGCAGAGACAGCTGCCGTTCTCGCACGGACCAGACGCGTCCCAGCTGCAGCCGCTCTGGCCGGTGCAGGTGGGCTGGGTCAGCAGGCTACTGCAGGCGGTGGACGTACCCTGGCAGGACTTGACCGCAACGAGGCGGGCAACGCCCTCGGCGACCTCTACGTCAGTCGTACCTGAACAGCTCCCGCCGTCGCAGACGTACTCGGCCGCGCTACTAAACGTCCAGCTGGTGGAATCCTGAACCTGGAAAACCGACGAGGAGGTGAAGTTTACCTTGACCTCACTGCCCCACTGGGCCGTGCCGTTTTGGTCAAATTTTTGCAGGTAGATGTCTGAATCACCGCCCCCGGCTCGGTTGTCTTTCCAAGCGACGTACAGCAAGGCGGCGGTCGTTGACGCCGAGGGCACGATCCGCGGATAGACCTGGTCAGCGGAACTGGCGTCGGTATTAATTTTTTTCGCGCCTAGCCAGCGCTCGGCGCCACTCGCGTCGTAGGCGTTCAGGTAGACGTCTTGGTTGCCGTTGCGATCATCGTGCCAGACGACGTAGAGGTTGCCGTTGCGATCGGCCGCGACGTCCGGCCCGGCTTGGTTGTTCGAGGTGGTAATCGCGAGGTCCGGTGACCACTGGGCGGTCGGGCCGATGTCGTGCTGGCCGTAGATGCGCGCGGCGCTGCTGCGAAAGTCTTGCCAGGCGAAGTAGTACTGGCCGGCCGAACCAAGGACGAGGGCGGGAGCTTGCTGGTCTTCGCCGCTCGCGTCGGTGTTGACTACCCACTCGGCGGGGATGCTGTTTTGGGAAACGGTTTCAATGGTGAGCGTCGCGACCCGATCGATGATGAAGGTCAGCTCGGTAAGCTGCCCCTCGAGTACGGTCGCCAGAGGCTTGACCGGATTTTGGTTACCCTCGGTAGTACTGCAGCCGCTGCCGACTGGATCGATCGCACAGTTGTAGTCGCTGCTGTAGCCGGTTTTGGTGACGACGATTTGGTACGAATCGTTCGACGCCGGTACCGCCGAGAGGAACGAACCGTCGTCGCCGGTCAGCATCGTATCGTCGTCAATGGTGGGCGTTGTTTGTTGGTTGATGATGTGGACGTTCGCCTGCGGTACCGGCGCGCCGCCGCTGTCGATGACGTTAAGCTTCAGGGCGCCGCCGCCCTCGTTGGTCTCGATGCCGCGTGGAGCAACCGTCGCGACTGCCACGAGCTCGCGCGGGCCAAACCGGCCCTGCCAGGAAACGGCGACCCGAACCTTCTTGTAGTCGTTGCCCAGGCTGTCGTTGCCCAGGCTGACCAAGCCATCAAAGGGATCATCAACGTAGATGACGCTGGTGCTAACCCCGTAGGTCATCCCGTTCAGCAGGACCGCGTCCTCCTGCGGCATCGCGCCGCTGACCACGCCGCCGACGGTGCCGACTGCACCATAGGGAAGGTTGCGGACGGTCTCGATCGCCTCGTTGGCGACCATGATGCCGCCGGTCCGCAGCTTGTTTTCAACCACCACCTTCAGGGCAAACTCGAACATGCCGATGACGCTCAACCCGGCGAGCGTGAGCACCAGCACGGCAATCAAGATTTGAATCAACGAAAAACCGGCCGGTCCGTTGGGCGCTTCGGTTTTTGGTCTGGACCGTAAGTGGGGTGCACGCATCATCGGCGTTCGCCTGACTTAAATCGCTTCACTCAAGGAGTAGAGCGGCATCAGCACCGCCACCGCCATCGCGGCGACGCCGATGCCGAGGACAACCATCAGAATCGGCTCGATCAGCGAGGGCAGATCGCTCATCGTCTGGGCGACCTCATCTTCATAGAAGATCGCCGACTCTTCGAGGATGTCATCGAGGGCGCCGGTCTCTTCGCCGACCGAGATCATCTGGAGCACCACCGGCGGGAAAAAGCGCTGGTGCGTCGAGAGCGCCTGGTGGATACCGACGCCCTTCTTAATTTTTTCTTTCGCCTCGATCAACGTCCGCCGGTAGAGTTCATTGCCTAAAATGCGGGCGGTAATCTCAAACGATGAGACGATAGGGATGTCAGTCTTGAGCAGCGAGCTTAACGTCCGGCAGAAACGAGCGAGGTTGATTTTTTTTATAATGGCGCCAGCGACCGGCAAGCGGAGCAGCAACTGGTGGAAGTGTACCTTGCCTTGGGGGGAACGGATGAGCATCACTAAACCAATACCCAGTGCGATAGCGGCCACCACCAGGTAGAGCCCGTAGGCGATCACAAAGTCGCTGACCGCGATCATGATGCGCGTCGCCAGCGGCAGCTCGACGTCGAGCTCCTTAAAGACGCTCAAGATGCTGGGCACGACGTAGATCATCATCATGATGCCGATGGCGACCATCATCACCACCACGATCAACGGATAAATCATCGCGCCGCGCACCTTGGCGATGATGTCGTGGTCCTTTTTCATTTGGACAAAGAGCTGCTTGAGCACCTCCTCGAGCTTACCGGAAGCTTCGCCGGCCCGAACCATGTTGATGAAGAGCTCGCCGAACGTCCGCTCGTAGCGCTCGAGACCCTTGGAAAGCAGGTTACCCTTCTCAACCTGCTGCTCGAGATCGGTAAGGATCGCCCGAAAATTTTTGGCGCTGGTCTGCTCGGCGAGCGTCTTTAACGCAACCGTCATCGAAATGCCGGTCCGGATCATGACGCCGAGCTGCTGGACAAAAAAAATTTTTTGGGTGAGCTTGACCCGCTGGCGGCCGTTGAGCCACGCAGTGGCCTGCTTGAGCTGATCACTAATACCCATGCGCTTACCCCTTCGCGACCCGCAGCACCTCCTCGATGGTGGTGATGCCGGTTTTTGCCTTAATGAAGCCGTCTTCGAGAATCGTCAGCATGCCCTGGGCCTTGGCGGCGGCCATCAGCTCGCTGGCTTTCGCCCCCCGCAGGATGAGGTTCGAGATTTCGGTCGTCACCTCCATCACCTCGTAGATGCCGAGCCGGCCGCGGTAGCCTTCCTTGCCGCACTTCTTGCAGCCCTTGCCCCGGTAAAACAGCAGCGACTCGCGCGACTGTTTTTTGGTGACGATGCCTTCCTCGGCCAGCGTGTCGAGGATGGTGGTGAGGTTGATCTGCTTCTCAAGGCTCGCCAGGTCAGTTTTGGTCAGGGTGTAGCTCTCGATGCAGTCCTGGCAAATTTTTCGAACCAGGCGCTGGGCGATAATCAGGTTCGTGGTCGAAGCAACCAGGAACGCCGGCACGCCCATCTCGCTCAACCGCGGCAGGGTGGTCGGTGCGTCGTTGGTGTGCAGCGTCGAAAGCACCAGGTGGCCGGTCAGCGCGGCGTGGATCGCGATCTCGGCCGTTTCCTGGTCGCGAATCTCTCCAACCATGATGATGTCGGGGTCCTGCCGCAGGTATGCCCGAAGGCCGTTCGCAAAGGTGTAGCCGATCTTGGGGTTGACCTGGCTCTGATTAACGCCCGTCATCTTATACTCGATCGGGTCCTCGATAGTGGTGATGTTGACCTCCGGCGTATTCAGAATGTTTAAGATGGCGTAGAGGGTTGTCGTCTTGCCCGAACCCGTCGGGCCGGTGACCAAGAGCATCCCGTGCGGCTTGTCAATGTTGCGCTTCACCGCCTCGAGCGGCTTGGTCTGAAAGCCGAGCTGCTCGAGGCTCAAGAGGCCCGTTTTTTCGTTCAAGAGCCGCAGCACCACTTTTTCCCCATCGTAGGTCGGAATCACCGATACACGGAACGAAACCTTGTACTCCGGGGCGGCGACCTTAAACCGGCCGTCCTGGGGCAGGCGGTGCTCGTCGAGCTTGAGATCGGAGAGAATCTTAATCCGGGCCACCACGCCCGGGTGAACCGACTTGGGCAAGGTCATCACGTTCTTCAAGATACCGTCAACCCGGTAGCGGACGTTGACTTCTTTCTCGGTCGGCTCGATGTGGATGTCAGACGCGTTCTCAAAAATCGCGTACTCGAGCAGCGTGTCAACGATCCGGATGACCGGCAGGTCTTGGGCTAACTCCTTGAGCTCTTTGCCGGTGCCGGCGGTGTCCTGGGGCTGCTCCGGCGTGGTGAGCTCCTGAAATTCGGCCTTGAGCCCCTTGTGGTAGTTCTTGAATACCTCGTTCAGGCTCTCGGGCGTGGTGAGACTGATGGTTATGTTCAAGCCGGTTTTTTTTCGCAGGAACTCAAAAATCTCCAAGTCTTGGGGGTTCAACGCCGCGATCTTCAGCTCTTGGTCGGTCTTGTCGAAGGCCACGATTTTGTGCGTGGTGGCGATCGGCTCGGGGATCAGAAAGAGGATGTCTTTGCGGATGCCCTCTTGCTTGAGGTCAATGAACGGTACCTGATAAAAAGAAGCAGCCGCCCGGTAGAGCTGCTCTTCGCCGATAACTTTTTGCTTCAGAACGTACTGCTCGAGGCTGTCGCTGCGCTTTTTCGCCTCCTCAAGGTGGAGCGCGAGCTCCTTTTCACTGAACAGTTTCGTCTCGAGGCCGATTTTCTTTAATTCAGCGTCAGTAAACATAGGATTTGTTTTAGGTTTTGATTGAATGTATTATACCATAAAAATTAATTTAAAAAAAGAACGTGCACCCGACAACGTGTGGACAAAGTTATCAATTTTCAGTATGATGAGAAATGAGAAATACGCAACGTTAAGAAGTAAGCGAGATAAGTGAATAAGTAAAATAAGCAGCCGCAATCACGTATCAGCTTACTTGCTTAATTTGCGTACTTCTTACTCCACGTAGCTTGACTTATCTCGACTTACTTCTTACTTCTTCCTATGGCTTACCTTAAGGACCTCCAGGAACAACTGCGGTCTTTTTTGCGTAATCCGACTATGGGCTTATCACTGACGGTGGGCCTGGTGGCTAACGCCGTGCTCTGGGCGTTGCTCGCCGCTCGGATGGGCACCTGGCCGGCGGTCATCCCGCTCCACTACACCATCTACTTCGGCATTGATCTGCTCGGCCCGTGGCAGTGGCTCTTTTTACTGCCTGGACTCGGCCTCGTGGTACTGGTGGTTAACAGCGGGCTGGCGCTGCCCCTGTTTGGCCGAGAGCGGATCGCCAGCTACTTTTTGGTCGTGGCCAGCGCCCTGATCCAGCTCATCGTGCTGATTGCCGGCGTTCGTATCATCGGGATTGAGTAACGCATAGCTGGTCGTAAAATTTAGTGCAAAATTCAAAGCGTAAAGTTTAAAATTATGGAGTCCCTCACCTTTTTTGCAAAAAAGGTGAGGGACGGAATACCTTAACTTTGCACTTTGAACTTTACACCTTAAACTAACCTAAAGCTCTACTACGCAATGGATACCTTCACCGTCATCAAAGTATTCGGATTGACGACGCTCTCGTTCCTGGTCGCCATTCTCTGGACGCCCCTCTTAACCCGCCTCCTGTACCGCTACCGTCTCGGCAAGGGAATTCGCGACGCGGAGGCCGCGCCGGTGTTCGCCCAGATGCACGCCAAGAAAGCCGGCACGCCGACGATGGGCGGCATCCTCGTCTGGGGGACGACGCTGCTCTTGGTGCTATTTTTTTCCTACCTCGGCCGGCTCTTTGATGGGGCATTGAGCGGGTTGAATTTCTTTTCTCGTTCCGAAACGCTGCTGCCGCTGGGCGCGCTGATTGCCTCGGCGCTGGTCGGCATGATCGACGACCTTTTCGACGTCTGGCGGATGGGCAAAAACGGCGGCGGACTGCGGATGCGCCACCGCTTCATCATCTACGGCTTGATCGCGCTGGTCGGCGCCTGGTGGTTCTTTTTTAAGCTCGACTGGACGATCCTCCACGTTCCGTTCTTCGGTAACATTGACATCGGCTGGTGGTACATCCCTTTTTTCCTCTTCGTGATTATCGCCACCGCCCACTCGGTCAATATTACCGACGGACTGGATGGACTGGCCGGCGGCGTGCTGCTGACGTCGTTCGGCGCTTACGGCGCCATCGCCTTTGCCCAGGGCCGCTACGACCTCGCCACGTTCTGCGGCGTAATCATCGGCGCGCTGCTGGCGTTCCTCTGGTTTAACATCAACCCGGCCCGCTTCTTCATGGGCGACACCGGCGCGATGTCGCTGGGCGTCACCCTGGGCATCATCGCCATGCTGACCAACGCCGCCCTGCTGCTGCCGATCATCGGGCTGGTGTTTTTGATTGAGACGCTGTCGGTCATCGTCCAGGTGACGGGCAAAAAAATGTTCGGTAAAAAAGTATTTCTCTCCTCGCCGCTCCACCACCACCTCGAAGCAAACGGCTGGCCGGAACCAAAAATCGTCATGCGGTTTTGGGTTATCGGCGGCATATCCGCGGTTGTCGGATTAATCATTTTTTTGATTGACCGGGCGTAACATAACGCGCAGAAAATTATGGACAAAGAACAGGTATTTATAATCCATGACAAAAAGAATTAACTACGATAACTGGTCAAAAGAGGAGCTGATAAAGGAGCTTCGCCGTATCAAGGAAACGAAATACGGCCTTGTTTGGCATAGGGATTTGCCGGAAGAAAAAATTGATATTCTTATCAATCCAGACGCACGAACTCCAAATGAAATGTTTCCGAATGAAATGGCGGGCAAGCCATTTCCGATTTTGAAAGAAACCAAAAGCAAAGAAATAAACAGCGATAAAGGCAAGCCGGTAAATTTGCTGATTGAAGGCGACAATTATCACTCGCTCGCGGTTTTGAATTTTACTCATTATGAATTGGTTGATTTTATCTACATTGATCCACCATACAATACTGGAGTTGATAATTTTATTTATA
>MHIL01000030.1:6540-6654 GCA_001817495.1 Candidatus Buchananbacteria bacterium RIFCSPHIGHO2_02_FULL_56_16 | reverse complement strand
AGGCGCCGCGCCAGCCGATCATCGGGTTTGATTCGAGCGGCTCGAACGCGGCGCCGCCGATCAGGTTGGCGTACTCGTTGGTTTTGAAATCCGACAGCCGGATGATGACGTCCT
>MHIL01000030.1:0-6476 GCA_001817495.1 Candidatus Buchananbacteria bacterium RIFCSPHIGHO2_02_FULL_56_16 | reverse complement strand
TTTATCGCGGTAGCCGATGGTCAGCTCGGCAATCTGTTTCTTCGCCTTTTTATCTTTGAGCGTCGCGAACTTCAGCAGCGCCAGCGGGTGAATCCGGATGTGGTTGGCAATGACGAACTCTTCGCGGGCCAGCCCCACGCCGTCGTTTGGGATCATCGAAATCTGAAACGCCTCGTCCGGCTGGCCGACGTTCATCATCACCTTGGTCTTCGGCCGCTTGAACGCCTTCAGGCTGGTTTTTTCTACCTTGAACGGCAACGCGCCGGCGTAGACAAAACCGACCTCGCCCTCGGCGCAGGAAATCGTTACCGCAGCGCCGGTCTTGATTTTTTTGGTCGCCACCTCGGTGCCGACGACGCAGGGAATGCCCAGCTCGCGCGAGATGATTGCCGCGTGGCAGGTCCGGCCGCCGCGGTTGGTGATGATGCCGGCCGCGATTTTCATAATCGGCTCCCAGTCCGGGTCGGTCATGTCGGTAACCAGAATCTCACCGGCCTTGAACTGGCCGATTTGCTTGGTGTCCAAAATCACGTGGGCCGTGCCGCTGGCAATCTTGGTGCCGACCGGCGAGCCCTGGACGATGACCGTGCCGCGTTTGGGCAGCTTGTACGTTTCCAGGGTGTTGGGCTTCTTCGAGGCGTGGACCGTCTCGGGCCGGGCCTGGAGGATATAGAGCTTTTTACTGATGCCGTCCTTGCCCCACTCGATGTCCATGGGCTTACCGTAGTGTTCCTCAATCATCATCCCCCACTCGGACAGCTTGAGGATCTCTTTGTCCGAGAGGACGAGCTGCTCCTGCTCGCGGCGGGTGGTGGCAACGTTTTTGGTCGGCCGCTTGGCATTGGTCGTGTAGACCATCTTAATCTTTTTGGTGCCGCGGCGCTTGGTGATAATCGAGGCAAACCCCTGCTTCTGGGTCGGCTTGAAGACGTAGAATTCGTCCGGACTCACGGTGCCCTGGACAATCGTTTCACCCAGGCCCCACGAGCCGTTGATCAGCACCACGTCACGAAAACCCGACTCGGTGTCGAGGGTGAACATAACCCCGGACGACGCGCGGTCGCTGCGCACCATCTTCTGGACCGCGATCGAGAGGCCGACCTTGAAATGGTCAAAGCCCTTGTCCTGGCGGTAGGAAATCGCCCGGTTGGTGAACAAGGAAGCGAAACATTTCTTGCACGCTTCCAAGAGCGCTTCCTCACCACGGATGTTTAAAAAGGTTTCCTGCTGGCCGGCAAACGAGGCGTCGGGCAGGTCTTCGGCCGTGGCCGAGCTGCGCACCGCCACGTCCACCCGGTTGCCGTACTGCTGCTCGAGCCGGCGGTACGCGTAGAGAATCTGGCTCTTGAGCTCGGGCGGGAACTCGGCGCCCAGAATCAAATGCCGGACCCGCTCGCCGTGCTCCATCAGGTTCTTCATGTTCTTGGTGTCCAAATCAGCGAGCACCTCACGGATGCGCCGGTCAATTTTTGCCTTGCGCAGCAGGTAAAAGTAGGCCTGAGCCGTGACCGCGAACCCGTTGGGAATGTTGATGCCCTTGGACGTCAGGTGCTGGTACATCTCGCCGAGCGACGCGTTTTTGCCGCCGACCTTGGGCACGTCCTTAATGCCGACTTCTTGAAACCAGAGAATAAATTTCTTTTTGAAAAGCATAGGTTAGACAGTCAAGATGAGTGAAGTAAGTAAATTAGTGAAGTAAGCGAGGTAAGTCAGCTTAATTTACTTATCTTGCTTACTTTACTTACCAGCTAGTCAATTGACAAACCGCTCGCTTTGCTGTATGCTGCACGCAACAATCGAACCTTCTTGGGGGAAAATAAAAATGACAAAGGTAGGTATCCGATTCGCCGAAGTTCTGCCCCACAACCACCGTTTCGAAACTGTTCTTTCCGCTCGCCAGCTCTACACGTCCCATGCCGTGGACCGGTTCATCGCCAACCATGGTGACGGCCACCCGGAGGTCATCGCCCTGCGCCAAGCGCTCGGACGCACCGGCGTCAAGTATGTCAGGAGCCAAGGCTCGGCCAAAATCTAATCTAAAAGGATGCCTCTTGCCCCGCGTCAGTTTGAGCGGGGCCTTTTTTTAAAGCTTTGCGGTCTTGATAATCCAGTCGCCGAACTGTTTGGCCATGCCCCCCACTACCGGTACGGGCCAGCGCTCACCCTGGAGCGCCTTGATGATGCCCACGATCGCGACAATAGCCACCAGCAGGTTGATGAACCAGCCGATGCCGGGAATGAGCATCAGCACCACCGAGATGGCGAACAGCAGCGCGCCCTGGCTGGCGTGGAAGCGAATAAAATCGTTGTTCTTTCGGGCAGCGAGCGCTATCAGGCTCAAAATCCAGAGGTACCCCACGGCGCCCCAGACCTTATCTTCGGAGCTTACTGGTTGTTTGATGTCGGCCATAGTTTCAAAGTTATTTGTTAACAAACATATTATACCATATTGCGTTGCGAGAACAAAACACGAAGAGCAAATAACGAATGACAAATCGCGAATCGAACCAGGTGTGAAACCCAACACTACAATAAGGCAGGCTCGCCAGCTAGTAAGGCAGCCCTCACACGAACGAAGCGGCTACTTTGCCGGGGGTTTGGGGGTGGGCACTTAGCGCCATCGCCAGAAAGTAGACGTCTGATGGGCGCTGAGAGCGCTTTGGCCACCCCCAAGGGTTTTGGGTACTTTTGCCCCCAAAAGTACCAGCTGGGGTCACGGCCGAAGGTATGAGAGCAGCAGCTGCAATTTCGATACGCCACCGCCTCTCTACGTTTCGTAATCAATGGGGATACCAAAAACCCCGCACCTCTTTCCAAAAGGTGCGGGGTTGGTAATTTTGATCCGCCTTTGGCGGAGGAGCTTCCGCGTCAGCGGCTTACATCATATCCATTCCGCCCATGCCCGGCATGCCGTGGCCGTGGCCTTCCTTTTTCTCGGGGATGTCGGTCACCAGCGTCTCCATGGTGATGACCGCGCCGGCCATCGAGGCGGCGTTCTCAAGCGCCGAGCGGGTAACCTTCAGCGGGTCAATGATGCCGGCGTCCAGCATGTTGACCTTCTGCATCGTGTTAAAGTCGTAGCCGGAACCGTTGTCGTTAATGTCTTTGATTTCGTTTAGGATCAACGAGATGTCCTTGACGCCGGCGTTCAACGCGATCTGGCGCAACGGCGCGGTCAGCGACTGCTGGATGATCTTGGCGCCGATTTTTTCGTCGTCGGTGAGCTCCACCTGGCTGCTCTTGAGTAGTTCATTCAAGGCGTTAGCGACTTTGACCAGTGCCGCGCCACCGCCCGGGACGATGCCCTCGGCGACCGCCGCCTTGGTGGCGTTCAACGCGTCTTCGATCTTAAACTTCTTCTCTTTCATTTCGGTTTCGGTCGCGGCGCCTACCTTGATGACGCCGACGCCGCCCGAGAGCTTGGCCAGCCGCTCGGAAAGCTTCTCGCGGTCGAACTCGGAATCGGTCGCCTCGAGCTCTTTCTTGAGCTGGGCAACCCGGTCGCTAATTTTCTTGGCGTCGCCCTTGCCGTCAACAATCGTGGTGTGCTCTTTGGTCGCCACGATCTTCCGGGCGCTGCCGAGCTGGTTCAACGCCGCGTTCTCAAGCTTCAAACCAAGCTCCTCGGTGATAACGGTGCCGCCGGTCAGAATGGCGATGTCCTGGAGCATCTCTTTGCGGCGATCACCAAAGCCCGGGGCCTTGACGCCCAACACGCTAAAGGTGCCGCGCAGCTTGTTCAGCACGAAGGTGGCCAGCGCCTCGCCCTCAATTTCATCGGCGATAATCACCAGCTCCTTGCGGCCGCTCTGGGCCACTTTTTCGAGCAGCGGCAGAATCTCCTGGACCGAGCTGATCTTTTTATCGGTGATCAGAATCGACGCGTCTTCAAAATCGGCTTCCATCCGCTCGGAGTTGGTAACCATGTAGGCCGAGATATAGCCCTTGTCGAAGCGCATGCCTTTGACGACCTCTTTCTCGAGGCCCAAAGTCTGGCCTTCCTCGACGGTTACCACGCCGTCGTTACCGACCTCTTCCATGATGTCGGCGATCATTTGACCGACCTGCGGATCGAGGCTCGAGATGGTCGCCACCTGGGCGACCGCTTTCTTGTCTTTGATCGGTTTGGTAATTTTCTTCAAACCCTCGACCGCGGCCCGGACCGCTTTTTGCATGCCCGAGCGCAGGCCCATCGGGTCGGTACCGGCCGCCACGTTCTTCAAGCCCTCTTCGATGATGGCCTGGGCCAGCACCGTCGCGGTCGTGGTGCCGTCGCCGGCGACCTCGTTAGTTTTTTCCGAGACTTCCTTAATCAGCTGCGCGCCCATGTTCTCGAACTTGTCTTCGAGCTCGATTTCCTTGGCGATCGTCACGCCGTCGTTCGTTACGACCGGCGAACCGAAGCCGCGGTCCAAAATCACGTTGCGGCCTTTGGGGCCCAAGCTGACCCGAACCGCGTTCGCCAGCTGGTCCACGCCGCGCTTGATTGCGGCACGGGCTTGTTCGTTAAAGAGTAGTTGTTTTGCCATAGTGGAATTAGTTAGTAGTCGGTAGTCAGTAGTTTAGTTAGTAGTCAGTAGTCAGTAGTCTGTAGTTTAGGAGTAGTTACGAAACAACGGCGAGGACGTCCTCGTCGCTCAAAATCTTATAGTCGACCTCTTCGACGGTCACCTCTTCGCCGGCGTACTTGCCGAACAGCACCCGGTCGCCGACCTTCAGACCGAGCTTGGTGATCTTCTCGCCGTCGCCGATGGCGATGACTTTGCCTTCGGCTTTCTTTTCTTTATCAACGGTTTCGGGCAGGATGATGCCCGACTTGGTGGTCTCTTCCTCGGTCAGAGGCTCGACCACGACGCGGTTTCCCAGTGGCTTGAGTTTCATAGCGTTTTTGTAAAGTTATTTAATTTTTGGGCTTTACCTCGCCGAATCCGGCGGGTCAAATTAGCACTCAACAATTGAGAGTGCTAGTACCCTATTAGGTTAAGCTAGCTTATCACCTTTGTCAAGAGATGTCAACGGTCAATCGTAGTAGGGTCCTCTTTTTATCAAAAAATCACCCACCCAGTATTAGGTACTCCGGATGGGTGATCGGCGCAGGCGTAGTACGGGCTGATGGAAGATACTCGACTAGCAGGAACAATGCGCTTCAGCCGCGCCGCACGCGCTGCACATGGGCATGCAGTGGCGATCGGACGCCGGTTCACCGTGCGTGTGTTCGGCATCGTGCGCTTTGGATTCCGCGCCGCAGATGGCGCACTTCCAGCCCTCGGCCGCTCCCTGGCATTTTGCACATTTCATAGGATTGAGTCGCTCGTTAAGGATTAAAAACTTGCGTTCGACCTTTGGATTATGTTTGGTTTAACATGGTCAATTAAACCCGCCGGCATCGGCCGGCACGAACAATTTTTCTGGTGCTCGCGGTGCCACTGCAGGCGCTGCTCGGGCGTCGGCCGCTTGGGCATTTTATTTTTCTGGTGCCAAGCCTTGTTAATGGTCATATCTGACATTAGTGTACCAAAAACTAACGAAGAATGTAAGGGCAACTTTTATTTTGCAAGATTAAATTCACCGACGTTATGCTCCATCCCACAAAACATAACCTCTCCACGTTCGGAGAGGGAGTTGCTATCTATTGCTCGCTTCGCTTAACATCCCCTCACCCCCCCCCAAAAAAAAAGATTAGCCGAGGCTCCCTCTCCCACCAGGGGAGAGGGGTCTTACATAGGCTTCTTGCAACGTCCCTTGACGGCTATTCTACGTTTTGCTAACCTAGGTACAGGTACAACTAAAGTGAATCAACATAGCGCCTTTCTGGGGCGCTTTTTGCGTAGCGCCATCCTTGACTAACTAATTATTAACTAACGAAACGGTATGGCAGAAAGCTCAAACCGAATCGGCGCCTTTTGGGTCAACAAGCCCAAAAACGAACGCGGACCGGTGCTGACCGGCGAAGTCAACGGCCAGCGCGTCTCGGTCTTCAAGAACAAGCGGTGGAGCGAGGCTGACGAGAAAAAGCAGCCACTCTACCACGTGCTCGTGTCGACGGCGAAAAAGAAGAGCTAGGCCTGGTCGCTGACCGAACCACAAAAACCGCCCCGAGATTTCTGGGGCGGTTTTTAGGCTCTTATCAAATTGACAAAGAGGATGACAAACCCTAAGATGATGATAATTCGTACCCAGGAGGAATCTTCATGCCGCAACCAGCAGCAGTTGATGAAGTACGTACCATGTCCTTTGACGAGCTTCGGAAACGACTTCAATCGGGATTTGAGCAGCTCCTCACAATGCTGCCGAAAGGTGACGAGCCGATACTAGACTGCCAGTACTACTCGGTGGCTGGACAACCAACGGGCAAGTTCCTGCCCTGCGGCCCCGAACATAATTTGAGACTGTAGAAAAATGATCGTTCTTTTTTGTTCTTTTCAGCGCTTTTCCTCTATCACTCATGATGCAATGATGGTATAATGAAAGGAGAA
>MHIL01000029.1 GCA_001817495.1 Candidatus Buchananbacteria bacterium RIFCSPHIGHO2_02_FULL_56_16 | reverse complement strand
AAGTATGCAGATATTCAAAATCCAAAGAGAAAACGGTAACCAATCCTTATCTGAAAAATCCCAATTACGGTAACCCTGACTTATTATCTATTGCGGGGTACAGAGAAGGCAGGCACGCTTGACAAAACTACAAATATATAGTAAGTTAGAAGGCCTGCTTACCAAGCATCTACAACTGAAATACAGAAAAGGAGGTTGATTAAGATGTTGCTCGCCGTGGTAAACTTGTTCCTTGTCTTAGTAAGTGCAGTAATCGCGAATGGCGAAGGGAGGTTGAATCATGCCCAGCTCGGTGAAAAGTCTCTGCCGTGGTTGAACCATGGCGGTATGTACGCGGACCTGATCTGCATCACCGCGCTGTGCTACTTCGCCAGCCCCTACGTACGGGTGTGGACGGGATACCAGATTGCTCTCTACGCAGCGATTGGTATCTTCATTTCTGGTGTGGCGCATATTTTTTACTACTACGCCCAACCAATACCGGGCCACATCATTGACCCGCGATTCACTGGTTTGGCCAGGCTCCCTTGGGGTGGGTGGTACCATGCCCTATACTTTGCCTGGGCACTGACCACGATCTTGTTGTTCTTTCTGGCCACACCGGGCGCGCCGCGTCTTGGCGCCTGCGTTGCGATGACGCTCTTTGTGCCGCTGGCCATTTGGCAGCCGGGCTGGTACAACGCCAAAATCTTCGCCGGTACTGGCGTCATAGATGCCGCTGGCTGGATTCAGGCCATCGTCATCTGGTTCATCATCTGGGGCGTCGGCTATACTCGGCCATAAGACCGAGCGCAGCGCCGAATCAATTTGCAGACCTCAAATCATCACTGGGGTCTGTTTTTCTATCCTCACGTGTTTATGGGATTAAAAAAAGAGGAGCATCTTGGATACTCCCCATAAACTAAGGAACGTGAGTGCGACCGACTAGCCGCAAATGGTCAACCGGCCGTACACTGACGGGCCGAGCGAACCCAAGCGGCGACCTCGGTCGTCAATCGGAAAAAACTCACAGAAACCATGGCCGTGTTCCGGCGCCGGCTTTTGCCCGAGTCGAAACTCCTGCTCCCAGGGCAGGGTGCCCTCTCGCCGCGCCCGATCGCATCGCCGCTGAAACAGTACCAACGCTTCTTTAGTGATTAACATCACTTTCCTCCTTCTGGCTCAAATGAGCCGTTTGGTTTTCAGCGCTGAAAACCGGATTTAAAAGAGCCGACTCCCACCACGGAAGACGGCTCTTGAGCACTAAAAAAACTCTTGGGCAAAGAGTCTTTCTAATCACAATTATCTTCCCCCGGGCGGGCTGGAGTTAGCACCTGACTCCGCTGAAGCTTCGTCAGGCAGGCTCTTATCTCTTTAGGAGACGAGCTTGCCGACCGAAGCGTAGTGAAGGTTGGTTGCTGGCTACCTTTGGGCCAGTTCCCTTTCATCCCCCGAAGCCTTGGCGTAGGGGGATAGCAAGTAGCACTCTTGATAATTTCCTCGATTGTTAAGGTATTTTTACCTTATACCAAAGCAAAAAAAATGTCAAGAGGAGAGGGGTATAGAGAGAGAGGGGGGGGTATAGAACCAATATCAAACTATAAGATAAGCGGAAATAAAAAAAGGAGAGTTTTATCTCTCTCCTACTTCAGTCCTTCTTATCTCCCTTGTTCTTTTGGCCCCTGTAAAAGTTCTTTTCGTGTACTACTATTCTTCCACCCAATTTTCCAGTCAGTCTGACCCGTGATGACATCTTCCATCATACGATCATCATACTCAAAATAAATGGTGAAAGAATCATACTCCTCTTCGTGACAGACCCGTCTAACTGGAACCCAGACGCCTCGGCTTGGCCAAGAGAAGTGCCAAAGCATACCCGGAAAAGCAAAAAATCCAACTTGGCGCGTGATAGTTTTTTGGGCTATTGTGCGTAAACCAAACTTGGTATTGCAATCAACAACCAGATTAACGAACATGGACCTACCCTCCCTGACTTAGGTGTATTTCAAGGTACGATTTTCGTACGTTTCAATCTCGTTATCGGCAAAAAGAAATCTTATCCGGGCACATCTCTTACTTACTTGCCAACTTACCCACTCACTCACTCTATCTTGACTCTATCTCGACTTACTCGCCACGCTTCGGTGGCCCGCTACGCCCGCGCAGCGTGGCGAGCGAAGCGGGCTCACTTATCTCGACTTATCTGGACTTACTTCTTACTCACTGCTTAACCTAGACTAGGCAATAATCTTGTCTACCAAGCCGTACTGCTTGGCTTCCTCCGCGGACATGAAGAAGTCGCGGTCGGTGTCTCGCTCGATGTTCTTCAGCGACTGGCCGGTATGCTTGGAGAGGATCTGGTTTAAGCGATCACGAATTTTAAGAATATGCTCGGCCCGGATCTTAATGTCGGTCGCCTGACCCTCGGCGCCGCCCATCACCTGGTGAATCATAATCTCCGAGTTCGGCAGCACGATGCGCTTACCCTTCTGACCGGCAGCCAAGAGCACCGCGCCCATCGAGGCGGCCATACCAATGCAGATGGTCATGATGTCGGGCTTGACGTACTGCATCGTGTCGTAGATGGCGAGGCCGGCCGTGACCGAGCCGCCCGGCGTGTTGATGTAGAGCTTGATGTCTTTCTTGGCGTCTTCACTCTCCAAAAACAGCAGCTGGGCGATGACGGTGTTGGCCACCGCGTCGTCAACCGGCGAACCCAAGAAGATGATCCGCTCTTTCAGGAGGCGGGAGTAGATGTCGTAGGCGCGCTCGCCGAAGTTCGATTTTTCAATGACGGTTGGGATGAGGTACATACGTTAGGAATTGGGAATTAGGAATTGGGAATTAGGGGGCAGTCCTAATTCATAATTCCTAATTCATAATTCAATTTAGGTAACCTGCCACTGCCCTTCCGTGGTCTGAATCAAGGTACCCTCAATCGTGAAGCCGGCCGCGTTTTTGTGGCCGCCGCCTCCTAGCATTGTAGCTAACTTCGCCAGGTCAATCAAGTGGCTGTTGGTCCGCAGGCTGCCCTTAATTTTACCCCCGGCCTCCTGCTGCAGCACCAGCACCACGGTCGCGCCCTCGAGGTTATTCAAAAAGTTAGCGATGCCGCTGGTCGCCTCACCCGGGTCCTTAAGGCCCGCCACGTCGGCGGCGGTAATGACGGTGGTGGTGATTCCCCAGGCCGGGTGGGGCTGGAGGCGGGCCAGCGCCGTGCCCCACAGCCGCAGGGTATCCACCGTTTTATTTCTCAACAAGAGCTCGTTGATGCTCGGCAGCCGGGCACCGGCCAGCAGCAGTTGAGCCGCGATCTCCAGCGCGGCTTTGGTGGTGTTCGGGTTAGTAAAGCTCGTGGTGTCAAAGATGATGCCGGCCAAGAGCGCCGTGGCTATGGTGGGCGAGAGCGGCACCTCCAGCCCATCGAAGAGCCGATAGAGGATCTCGGTAGTGGAAGCCGCCGCCGGATCAACCAGGTTGAGCGACCCGAACCCCTGGTTGGTCGCGTGGTGGTCAATGTTGATAATGACCGGCTGGGATACGAAGCGCGGCACGAGATCGTCGAGGCCGGCGTGGCCCAGGTCGCCGGAATCCAGCACGATGACCGCGTCAAAGACTTCGCGCTGCAGGGCCGAGGCATCGGTCAGGAGGTCGTTTCGATCAATCAAAAAAGAGGGGTTGGCGCTGCCGGGCCTTACCTCCCGGCAGAACGCGACGTACGATTTGCCCAAACGCTCCAGCCACTCGCCGACGGCGGCGAGGCTGCCCAGCGCGTCGGCGTCCGGCTGACGGTGCACCACCAGCAAAAAGCGTTTTCCCCCGTTAATCGCGCGTTGAATTTTGTGTCCGGTGCTGCCGATGTCCATAGCCAGCCATTCTAGCGCAGAAAGCTCTGGCCGTCAACCCAAGCTGCTACTGGTCGGTGGGCGGTTCTATCTCTTCAATCGCCTGATTGATGACTGCTTCAACCTTCGCCGCCTTTGCCTCGGTGTCGTCAATAACAAATGAGAGCCGCGGCAGCGGCTTTACGGTCAACTTTTTATTGAGCAGAAACTGCAGCCGACCCGCGTTTCGCCGCAGCGTCGCCAGAACGCTGCCAGAACGATTGAGCGGCAGCACGCTTATGCCCACCTTGGCGTGGCGCAGGTCGCTCGAAACCGTAACGAACGTGACGGTGGCCAGGCAGTCGCGAGGAAACTCGACCTCCGAGAGCAGCAGGGTGGTAAGTTCGTGGCGAATCAGCTCGTTGATTTGTTCGATCCGGTGAGCCATAGATAAGTTAAAAGTTTAAAGTGCAAAGTTTAAAATTATGGAGTCCCCTTCTTGCTGCAATTCATTGGCAAAACAGAAAGGAGGGGGCAGGATACCTTAACTTTGGACTTTGAACTTAAAACTTTCCTAGCCAATCTTCTTCTCTTTCACCACTTCGGTATAGAACACCAGGCTGTCGCCGACTTGGATCACCGGTTTACCCTCGAAACGGATACCGCACTCCTGACCGGCCGTGGCTTCGTTGACCGCGATCTTATTCATCTGCAGCTGGGCGAGCGTGCCGGTTGCCACCGTCTGCTTAGCCCGGACCACGTCAACCTTTGACCGGATCACCGCCAGGCCCCTGGTTACCGCGCCGCCGACCACCATGACGTCTTTCTCTTTGACGAACACCGCCAGCACCTTGAGCATACCGAGCTCGGTTCGGATTACCTCGGGCTTGAGCATCGCCTCGAGCTTGGCTTTAACCTCCTCGATGAGGTGGTAGATGACCTGGTAGATCTTAAGCTCAACCTTGGCTTCGCGCGCCAGCTGTTCGGCCGCCTGAGTCGGCTTAACGTGAAAGCCGATCAGCTGCGCGCCGCCGGTCGCCGCCCGCTGGACGTCGCCCTCGGTGATGTTGCCCAACCCCTTGGCGATGATGTTCACCGAAACCTCCGGGTGGTCGAGCGCCACCAGCGACGAGATAATCGCCTCGAGCGAGCCCAGCACGTCGGCTTTGATGACGAGGTTGAGCGCCTGGCGGTTCTCTTGCGGGCCTATTTCTTCACGGGGCTTGGAGTAGGCGGTCGCCTGCTCTTTGAGCTGGTAGCTGCTCACCCGGGACTTACGATCAACGTCGGCGGTTACCTGGAGGATGTCGCCAACGCTGGCGGCGGCTTTCAGGCCAATGATTTTAACCGGCATCGAGGGAGTCGCTTCACTGACGTCGCCGCCGATAAAATCCTTCATCGCCCGAACCTTGCCGTAGAACGTGTCGCCGATGGTTACCAGGTCGCCGCGGTGGAGCGTGCCGTTCTGAATCAAGACGGTCGCCACCGGCCCCTCGCCCTTACTGATGTGGGATTCGACGATGGTGCCGACCGCCGGCCGGTCGGGGTTGGCGGTAATCTGTTCGGCTTGAGTATCGGCAACCAGCAGGATCATCTCGAGTAGGTCATCAATGCCGGTGCCCTGCTTAGCGGAAATCGGCACGCAGATGGTTTTGCCGCCCCACTCCTCGGGTGCGAGGTTCAGCGCCGCCAGGTCCTGCTTGACCCGATCGGGGTTAGCGTCGGGCTTGTCAATCTTGTTAATCGCGACCACCATCGGCAGGCCGGCCGAGTTGATGATCTTAATTGACTCCTTGGTCTGGGGCTGGATGCTGTCGTCGGCGGCAATCACCAGAATGGCGACGTCGGCGGCACGGGCGCCGCGCGAGCGCATGGTGGTGAACGCCTCGTGGCCCGGCGTATCAATAAACGTAATCATTTTGCCTTTGTGTACCGTCTGGTAGGCGCCAATGTGCTGGGTGATGCCGCCGCTCTCCTGGGCGACCACGTTGGTTTTGCGGATCGTGTCCAGCAGCTTGGTCTTGCCGTGGTCGACGTGGCCCATCACCACTACCACCGGCGGCCGGGGCTTCCGCTTCGTTTGGTCCTCTTCTTGGAGCAGGCGTTCGAGGGTCGCCGACGCCGCCGTTTCCGCCCGGGCCTGCTCGTGGGTATCGGCAACTACCTCAAAACCAAGGTCCTGACCAATAACCGAAGCCGTGTCGAAATCAATCGGCTCGTTCAAACTGGCGAGCACGCCGTTTTTCATCAGCTCGGCGATCACCTTTGAGATCGGCAGCTTGAGCTTCTCGGCAAAGTCTTTGACCCGAATGGTGGAGGGGACAGTCACCTGCTTGACCGCCGGTGCTTCGGCGACGGTTGCTTCAGTTTCGGCCGGTTTGGCCGCGGCTGTCTTCTCTTGGTACGCAGCCAAGAGCTGGCTCCACTGCTCGACAATCTTTCGCCCGGTCCGGTCGTCAATCTTGATCGCCCGGCGGCCAATATCAAAACCGACCACCGGCAGGATCTCCAGCAGCTCTTTGGTGGTAATTTTGAGTTTTCGCGCCAGCTCGGTTACGTTCATGTCTTGGATGTTAGGTCTAAAATCTTCGATTCAAACTTTAAAATTCTCTGGAGGCCTGGACGGCTTGCCCGCTCGCCACGCTACGCATTGGCGTAGCGGGCCGAAGTCCATTTAGGACGTAGGCGTGGAATCGCCCCGTCATCCGACGGGGCGCCCGATCGGATGATCGGGCGAACCCTCCTAATAGAATGGATGGGTTTGCTTCTGCCCAAGGCCTGGGCGGGAATCTCCGCCGAAGGCGGATGTGCCTCCGGCACAGAACCCTCCTAATAATAAAGGTTTTGTCCCGCAACGACGAGACGAGCGTAGCGAGTCCGTCCGGTTGCGAGGATCCCGATTGTATTTTTTTATCGTGGAGGTCACGGCGGGAATCGAACCCGCGAATAGAGGTTTTGCAGACCTCTGCCTTACCACTTGGCTACGTGACCTCAATCGTTTCAAAGGCGGGACCCTCGAAAATAAAGGGTATTAACCCCAGGGCAAGCCATAGACCCAGATTCCGCGGCAAGCCGCGGAGTATTGCACCCTGTGTTTCCGGCGCTCGCTCGAAAATACAAAAATTCATTTTTGTATTTTACTCGCTCGCTTGGAAATAAACGAAATCAAAGATTTCGGTATTTTCGGGACAGACCTCTGCCTGGACTTTATCCGCCTCTGGCGGAACTTGCCTGCCCGCCAACTGGCGGGGCTACCAGGCCACCGGACTTGAGTACTGAACCAGTGTACCAAAAAACGGCTTAATAATCAAGCCCAAATGAAAAATTAAACCCCGAAGGCGAGGATATATATCCTCGCCTTCGGGGTACGCGGATCAAGCCGTTCTGGTTCTGATAATTAAAATACCAATTACTCCAAAACTTCAACCGTCGTGTAGCGGCTGCCAAACTTAACCGCGGCCAGGCGCGTTTTCATCCAGATGTCGGCGCGGTAAGAGTAACGAGCGTGCATCCGGTCTTGGACCGTGAAGACGCGGTCGCCGAACAGCTCGGGCAGCCGAATCTTGGTGCCGAACGGTAAAAAGTTGGCCGCGATGACGTCCTCTTGGTCGTGCTCGCAAAGGTTGAAACTGTTGGCGGTGATGCAGGGGCTCGAGTCCGTCTGGTCAGCCGTGCTTGAGTAGGCCGTGATCGTCAGCCGATGGGTTTTGACTACCCGGTAAGCTTCAACGGTAGCAGCCGGCAAGAAGTCGCTTGCAGCGATTACCACCTCCGGCAGCAGGACGCTCGTGGGCCCGACCGGCGCTTGAGCAGCCAGTGAGTAGCGGGGAAATGCCAATTCGAAAAGTACCGCTAAAAGGGCTCCCGTGGCCACGGTATTGGCTTTTAGTTGTTTGATGGTTTTACGCATTGGTGGTTGGCTAACAAAAAAATCCCATGTTTGGGATAGTCAACTACCTTAGCACAGGCCGGAGATTTTGTCAAGACTTCCCGGTACAGACTTCCGGTACATCAGCAATAAAAAAAACACCGACCCCGCTTGGCTACTTACCAAACGGTTTCGGTGCGGAATGAGCAATTACGCGTAACGATCGTTGCAGCCCAGCGCGAAGGCGATCACAAGTTCATCAATAACGTGAGTTCGTCTCGTGAGTTCATTCAATTGATTCTCGAGCTCGCGACGTGACAACAAGGGTCGATTATCGAGCAACAGGTCGCGGCACACCATAACCAGCCGCTTTTCGTCAATGCCCTCCTCGGGCGGATTGATTCGTCCCGAACGCTTCATCATGATCATCTCCCTTCCTAAATCAGGCTGGTTACCAATCGTCAATTGAGCGGCTTCGGCACGCCGGCTACATCCCAGACCCGACCGTTAACGACCGTGAAGAGCACGCAGCCAAACAGCGGTTCCTGGCGGTAGGCCGAGTGGTAGTACGGATCGCCGAGCTGCTTAGCTAAAGCCGCTTCATCAACCCGGTACGGCGCGTCCGGATCAAAGATGCAGAGGTTGGCCATCGCGCCGGTCGCCATGGTGCCCACCGGGTGGGGAAACCCGGGCGTGTAGTAGCGCTCCATTGAGCGAACCGGATGGATTGCCGTCAGCCGGTCAACCGCGGCAAAACTGAAGCCGTGGTTGCGCATGAGGTTCAGGTGGAGCTAGGTCGAGAGCTCCAAGAGTCGCGTGCCCGGGCTGCCGGGCTTGGCATTACGGAAGGCTTTGTCCTCGGGCCGGTGCGGCGCGTGGTCAGACGCGATGTAGACCGACGGGTCGTCGCTGTGGCGGCGCAGCTCCTCGATCAGTCCGTCCTGTTCTTCAGGAGAGGGAAGTGCTGGCCGCCGGTAGTTTATCATGCCGGTCGGATGACCGATGACCATATCCCGGTTCCAGTAAAGGTAGTCGAGGCCAACCTCGATTGGCAGCAGCAGACCGCCCTGCTCACGCTCGGCAATCAGCATCCGGAACGCCGAGCCGGTCGGCACGTGGCGGGTCAGCAGCGAACGCAGCCCGTGAGCGCGGGCCAGGGCAATCGTCTCACGCTGGCTGGCCAGCACCGTTTCTTCATTGAAGTACCAATGGAAGCGCACCTCGGGCGGACCGTTGTTATGACTGAAAAACTCGGCCAGCGTCTGATCCGGCCGGGCTTGATCGTTGTGGTAGGACACGTCGCAGCCGGCGTACTCCTGGTACATTTCGTCACGCTCGGCCGGACTCAAACCGGAGCCGCCGAACGTCGAGCCAAAATCCTTGGCTTGCTGGTGGTTGATCGGAACGGTGCCCGGCTCCATCCGCGGCCAGACGTGGGTGTAGACTAACGAATTGTGCCAGTAGAGCTGGCAGGTCTGTTCCCAACGCTTCAGGCCAACCGGCGCCCACGGCGTGTTACCCATGCAACCGATCAGCCAGACGCCGCCCTTCAAGGCCGCGAGCGAAGCACGGTACACGTTGTAGCCGGCGTTCGCCCGGTGGACCGCCGCGAGCGTCTGCTCGAACGATGCTTCGCGCAACCGGTAACGTTCGAACTCATCGCGGCTGGGCACGACGCTCTCGCGGGCGTGGACGTGCGGATCGCAGCGCGCCAGCGCCACGTGGATGTTGTCCGCCAGCACGGTGTCGGCTTCCGACTCAAAGGGTAAAATCTCCAGCGGTTGTTGCGGGCAGCACCCGACGACCGCGGGAATGATCTCGCCGGTATCTACGTGCAGCTGTTTCGTACGGATCCGCACGGTTTTTTTCTGCTCCATGGTCTAACCTCCTGATCGCAGATTGTCAAAGATTCGCCCAGTTCAGTTGAGCTATGCGCAGCTTACCGCAATGCCGTCGAGACGTCAATGCGGTAAAATTCTGAATCCTAAACTCTACATTAATTTAAAATTTTGGTTGGGATTTATTGAAGGATTTGGTGCTTAGGATTCGCGTCAAAGCCTGCTTGACTTTCCCCACCCATACGCTAAGATAGGAACGCTCTTTGACCCACCAAAACGTTCGCCATTCCGAGAGAGGAGAAACACCATGAGAGATCAGTACTGGCAGGAGATTATTGACCCTGGCGACCGGGCGTCGCAGCTCGGCAAAGAAATTTGTTTCGCCAGCCACGGCAACTGCGACGCGGTTCGGATGTACCCTCACCAGCCCGGCAACTTCAGGGGGGCGGTCGGTTTCACCTGGAAACCGCACATCCTAAAACGTATGGCGAATAATTCCGCCGAAACCTGGACTATGCTCGAGGAAGTCGAGAATGATGGAGCCGGCGGTAAGCCGCAATTTTTTACCCTCGTGGGCACTCCGGAAGTATTCACCAGCCTGGGCTGGGAAATCATCGAAATGGTTGTCGAAGATTTCTCCCGCTCTGGGCGGCTGGCCTGCGTCTTCTCAAACGACCTGAACGTCAAACGGATAACCGAAGCTAACTTCCCGCTGGTGGAGGCCTGCTTCAAAGGCTACGGCGCGGCACTGGCCAAAACAAAGCTGGTCAACATTACCGGAGAAGTCGCCGTCATGAAACACAGTATCACCGCTTTCTGCGACGCGAATTCTGGTGAGCAGCTGGTTCTGACCTGGAGCGGAACCTGCACCGGCTTGGCCTACCGGCCGTTTCTCATCGACGGCTCGGCGATCAAAGCCGGCATGCCAATCGTTGGTTTTTGGGAGCCCGGCTACCGCTGCAACGGCGGCACGTTTTTCACCAACGTGATCCTCAACCAATTCGGCCCGGACTTCGCGGCCATCCGGTCAAACCCCGCAGCAATGACCTTCATCCGCGAGCTGACGGTCCCCTCGGCGAGTTACAGCCGGACGATCTGCCGCCTGGTCGGCTGGAATGACGACGGCAGTCCGGGTGAGCCGTTGGCCCGCATCGCCGGCATCGCCCACATCACCGGCGGCGGCGTCTGGGGTAAATTCGGCGAACTGCTGCCCAAGGGAATCGGCGCAAGACTCGATACCATGCCCAACCCTGCCCTGGTCTTGCTTCAAGGTCAGCGGCTTTCGTGGGACCTCGAGGGCCTGCGCCTCACCGACCACCAGGCCTACGGTACCCTCCACGGCGGCTGCGGCATGCTGCTGGTCTGTTCCACCGATAATGACGCCCAGACGGTCATCGAGGAAGCGCGCCATGACGGTATCACTGTCCAGGCTGTCGGCCGAACCAACGAGCATACCGCCCAAGGAGAAAAGCTGGTCATCCGCTCGCGCTTTCACGACTACGATCGGCCGCTGAATGCCAGCGAACTCAAAAAGTCCTGAACCACCAGGATCCAATCGTACACTCAACCAAAAACCGCCTCGCGGCTTACCCAAGCAGCGAGGCTTTTTTTCTTTAAAAAATATTAAATTGAGGTCGCCCTTCTGGATGACAATAGCATTGTGAACAAGACACTATGCTGCTAGCTTTATCTCACTGCCCTCACCAATCAATTCAGCTTTGCCATTTTTGACCAGGAGCGCCTGATCATCGGTTAAAATTTTAACTGGATATTTTGTCTTTTTAATAGCTTGTTTCAACAACTTCTTATACTTGGGATCGTAATGGACAAACAGCAAAAAAGGAACTTGATTAAGCCCGGTCAAATCCGTAAGGCCATAACGTGGTTTGGCATCTGGTTTCCAGGTGGACATTTCAATCGTTGGGCACATGATATAACTACCGGCGCTTGAACCAACATAAACGACACCGCCGGCGATTCGCTCCTTAATAACTTTATCAAAACCTGATTCCTTAACCGCCTTCAATAAATAAAAAGTATTCCCGCCTTCCACGTGGATAATATCTTTGTCTTTGAGTAAATTCCTTAGCGTTTCGACAGTTTTACCTTCAATATCAACTTCCGTAAAATTCCAGCCCAGCTCAATCATTTTTTGTTTATGCCGTTCAAGGTATGACACGTCATCAACTCCCTTAGAAGCCGTCGTGATCCAAGCCAATTTCAATTGAGTAATTGGCTTGTTGATAATACTGGGCAGAAACTTAAAAATCGTGCTGCCACTTGATGATAAGAGTAGCGTTTTCATGGTAAAAAACACTTTACAGGATGATGGTAGAATTGAAACTACTCCAAATTCTCACCGAACTTCAGGCCCATTGATCCTAAGTCGTCGAATTCTTTGATGTCCTGGCTCCAGGTTGATCCAAAATGTTTTTCCGCGGCCTGCTCGTTGATGATCCACCGGAGTTTCAGGTCCTGCTCAACGTAAAAAATTTCGGCAAATTTTTTGTTCTTCACCAGCCAGCCGGGCTGGATGCCCGACGCCGTTCCACCCTGAACGCCGCCGCTTCGGTTAACCACCCCTCGGGTAACCGGGCCGAAGTAGCCGGCCGCCGGGCTGATACCGTGCGCCTGTTGAAATTTAATCAGCGCCGCCTGGGTGGCCGGGCCGAAGTAGGTCGTCTCGTTGCCCGGCGAACCCGCGCCGCTGGCCGCGACTACGTACCCGGCCTGATTAAGATACTTCTGAAGCTCATACACGTCTTGCCCCTCGTCTCTCAGCTCCAAGTCCCGGTTGAACTGGAAAGCGCTGCCTGATTCTTCCGGCTGGGTGGCGGCAATCAAGCTGAGATACGAATTAATGGAGCTGCCGTCCGGCGTCCAGATCTCAAAATGCAGGTGCGATCCGACGGTCTCGGCGTTGCCGCTGTCGCCCACCCAGCCAACAAGCTGGCCGGCCACCACCCGGGCGCCCCGCTGGATGGTCGGCGCAAACGCGTAGAGCGTGCCGCCGTTTCCGTCGTCGGTGCCGGGCGTGTCGTTGTTGATGTGGAGGTACCGGTACGAGTAACGATCGGCGTCGGTAATGTAGAGGGCGTACCCCCAGGCCGGCTCCGACGCGGTCAGGTAGCTGACGTACCCGTCAACCGCCGAAACCAGCGGGGTCATTTTTTCGGCCATAATGTCAACGCCCAGATGAACCCTGCCGCCCGAGCTCGGATCGCCGTAGCTGTCCGAAAAGTTGTGTTCGCCGTCCACCGGGAAAACAATGTCGCGAACTTCCTGCGCCGTAACAAAATGCGGCATGGCTAATGTCGCACTCATCATAATTGCGAGCCGAAATGTTCGAGTTAAAGACATGAATTGATTATACCGTATCAAAAGCAAACGAACAAAAAGCTGCCTTTGCGGGACAGCTTTCTGTCAAAGCGGGTAAGGGGAGTCCCCGCCAGAGGCGGGTCCGCCTTATTTAAATTAATTTAGCGTGGCGGAGAACCAACCAAATTTTTTTCTCAAAGCGGGTGACCGGAATTGAACCGGCTTCTCCACCTTGGAAGGGTGGCATAATACCGTTATACTACACCCGCTTTGAGAAAAAAATGATATTGGAAACCTGTGGTAATACCGTTATACGATACCCGCCTACGATCGCATCGGGCGATCTCCGGCGGGCAAGCCCACTGGCCTGTCAACCGAAGTTTGCCCGCGACAAACAAAGGTTGGTCGGGCTGGTGGGATTCGAACCCACGGCCTCCTGCTCCCAAAGCAGGCGCGCTAGCCAGCTGCGCCACAGCCCGCTGATAACAATTAACAGTTAACAATTAACCTTTAACAAACTGGTCTGATGGGGTTAACTGTCAACTGTTAGAAGTGAAAGGTTAAAATGGTGCCGAGGGGCAGAATTGAACTGCCGACGCAAGGATTTTCAGTCCTTCGCTCTACCACTGAGCTACCTCGGCGGGCTTGCTTCGAAAACAGTTTATAGTTTTTAGTTAATAGTTTTGAGAAGCGATCCAACAACTCAAAACTGGCAACTCACGACTAGGTCTCGGCTTTGCCGAAATCTCTGGTGGGCGATCCAGGAATCGAACCTGGGACCTCGTCATTATCAGTGACGCGCTCTAACCATCTGAGCTAATCGCCCGAATTGTACGAAAGTACTATACCAAACAAAAGCGGGGGAGTCAACCCAAACCATCAAAACTAATTTTCTATACCAAAAAACCGCCCACAGGCGGCTTTTTTATGACAGCCGAGTAGTGACAGTCCCGAAGCAAATCGAGATTCCGGTAGCACCGGGTGACCTTGGTCAGTCCCTCCCTCACCTTTTTTCAAAAGGTGAGGGACGACCGAGTGTGATGGAGTGCTGTTAACAGACACTCCATCATGTTTCTCCCTAGAAAGGAGGTGATCCATCCACAGCTTCCGCTACGGATGCCTTGTTACGACTTCGTCCCTATCATCTGTCTTACCTTTTGCCACCCTACGGCAGCATTTGGGTACTACAGACTCTCTTGACGTGACGGGCGGTGTGTACAAGACCCGAGAACGTATTCACCGTACCGTGGCTGATATACGGTTACTAGCGATTCCGACTTCATGAGGTCGAGTTGCAGACCTCAATCCGAACTGGGGCCGGTTTTGATGGGATTGGCTCCACCTTTCGGCTTAGCAACCCTTTGTACCGGCCATTGTAGCACGTGTGTCGCCCAAGGCGTAAGAGCCATGCTGATTTGACGTCATCCCCGCCTTCCTCCCTGTTATCCAGGGCAGTTTCCTGTGAACAATGTAACACAGAATAGGGGTTGCGCTCGTTATCCGACTTAACGGTACATCTCACGACACGAGCTGACGACAACCATGCAGCACCTGTCTAGCACCCTCGAAGGAATCCGGCTTTCACCGGATGTGCAGCTAGATGTCAAGCCTTGGTAAGGTTCCTCGCTTATCATCGAATTAAACCACATGCTCCACCGCTTGTGCGGGTCCCCGTCAATTCCTTTGAGTTTTAGCCTTGCGGCCGTACTCCCCAGGCGGGATGCTTAATGCGTTAGCTTGGTTAAACGGCACTGACAGGGTCGATACTGCCAATGCCAAGCATCCATCGTTTACAGCGTGGACTACTGGGGTATCTAATCCCATTCGCTCCCCACGCTTTCGTCTCTCAGCGTCAGGTCCGTTCTAGCAGAACGCCTTCGCATTTGGTGTTCTCGCCGATATTAACGGATTTTACCCCTACACCGGCGATTCCATCTGCCTCTCCCGGCCTCTAGTCTAGCAGTTTCAGCTGCGGTCTCGATGTTGAGCACCGAGATTTAACAGCTGACACACTAAACCGCCTACAGACGCTTTACGCCCAATAAATCCGGATAACGCTTGAGGTCTCTGTATTACCGCTGCTGCTGGCACAGAGTTAGCAACCTCTTATTCACCAGGTACCGTCAGAAATTCGTCCCTGGTAAAAGGCCTTTACACCCCGAAGGGCTTCTTCGACCACGCGGCGTCGCTGCGTCAGGCTTTCGCCCATTGCGCAAGATTCTTGACTGCAGCCTCCCGTAGGAGTCTGGGCAGTGTTTCAGTCCCAGTGAGCCGGGCCACGCTCTCACGCCCGGTACCCGTCGTTGCCTTGGTGAGCCATTACCTCACCAACAAGCTGATAGGACATAGGCCCCTCCCTAACCGGCTGGCTTGCGCCAACCTTTACGTAACGGTCTCATGACCGTTAAGCACATCGGCTATTAGCTCCGCTTTCGCGGGGTTATGACCGTGTTAGGGGTAGGTTACCAATGCGTTACGCTCCCGTTTGCCACTCACCTACGCTCATCGCTACGCGCTGAGCTTCGGTGAGCAAGCTCCCCAAATGGGGCCGCCTGCGGACCGGAGCTCTTCACGCAGTGAAGAGCATAGGTTCGTTCGACTTGCATGCCTTAAACACGCCGCCAGCGTTCATCCTGAGCTAGGATCAAACTCTCAAAAATTGAGATAACGATTCCAAAAGGAACCGTTAGCTAAATTTGGTGTAACATTTGAGGCTGTTACGCACCTTTGAATTTATTGGAATTGACCAGATTGTTTATTGTTTGTGGTCACCCCGAGACTATCTCGGGATCTCGATCCCCCGACTCGCGTCGGGTATCGAGACTGTCGCTACTCAGTTGTCAACGGTCATTTCCTTCACTTAGGCGAAGAAAAAACAGAGGGGTCATTTTAGCGTATCGCATATCGCGAATGGCAAATGGACGATTTGCTATAAGCGATTTGCACTTTGCCAAAAAGGCACCACTGTTCTTCCTCAATCCCGCCACTGCGGGGTTAAATCTACAGAACTTTTTATGATTGGTATGTTGTGAAAGCGTTGCAGTTACTTATTGAGCACTCCTCTATCATAGCGCCGTTTTTGGAAGTTGTCAAGTGGCCGGGCCGCGACCCTAACCACAGGATATGAACAGCTCTGTTAGCGCTTTTTTTCGCTCTGAGCCTGGCGCCACTGCCTGATTTTGGCGTGGTTGCCCGACAGCAGGATTTTGGGCACGGGTAAGGCCTTTTTCCCGGCCGGCTTAAAGGTTTCCGGCCGGCTGTACTGGGGGTACTCAACGTAGTCCGGGCCAGTGGCAAAGGTTTCCTCAACCAGAGCGTCCTGGTGGCCAACCACGCCCTTGACGTGGCGGGCGACCGCCTCGGTCACCACCATTGCCGGCAGCTCGCCGCCGGCCAGCACGTACTGACCGATGGAAATTTTTTCATCAATGAACTGTTCAACCCGGGCGTCAAAACCTTCGTAGCGGCCGCAGAGCAAAATGAGCTGATTATACTTCGAAAGACGTTTCGCCTCCTGCTGATTAAACAGCTTTCCCTCCGGCGCCAGCATAATCACCCGCGCTTTGCTTTTATGCTTTATTGCTTTTATTGCCTTATACATCGGTTCGACCAGCAGAATCATGCCCGGCCCGCCGCCGTAGGGACGATCGTCAACCGTGCGGTGCTTGTCAGTGGTAACGTCGCGCAGGTCGTGGATGTTGATTTTGATTTTCTTTTTCGCCTGCGCGCGCTTAAGAATTGACTCGTTGAAGTACGAATCGAAGATGCGGGGGAAGAGGGTAATGATGTCGAACTGAATCATTGGATTTTTTGTTGGGGTGGTTGAGGCGATATTTGATTTTGTTTCGGTTTATTTCTCCTTACAATGCTCCAACCCGCCGGCCATGATACAAAAAATGAAATAATGGCTTGCAACGCAGCAGCGGAAAAGAGTACTAAGAAACTACCAAATATAGTTCGGGCTTCACAGACATAAAAGAAACCGCCGCAGCTAAAAAGGTTTGGGAACAGACGAACGAGAAATGACTGGACAATAATTATCTGGATAAGGGCAAGAATGGCTATGGGGATAAACATTAAAAATAGTAAAGGAAAAAGGAGGAAACCGATAAAAAAGCTTTTTCTTAAGCGATTAAATTTAAATAACCCCGAAGGGATGATGGTAAATACTTCTCGACTCTTTGTATACTTCCCCCCGTTGTCTAGACAGTCATTGTGGATAACATAGATGGTATTTCGACCTTTACAATTTCGGGAGATTTTT
>MHIL01000028.1:1301-39699 GCA_001817495.1 Candidatus Buchananbacteria bacterium RIFCSPHIGHO2_02_FULL_56_16 | reverse complement strand
AATAGGTACTGGAGATAGATGGACAACCAAACGCAGTTTGGCCAGCGCCAGATGGTCCAGGGTCAGTGGCAATGTGCCGAGTGCGGTCAAGAGATTACCGAGCTGCCCTTCGAGCCAGACGGTACTCGTCCGGTCTTCTGCCGAGACTGCCACCGCAAAAAGCGGCCGCCTCGCCGAGATCGAAACTTCTAACCGTTAGAAGACCAAGGTAAAAGCCCCTCAACCAGGGGTTTTTACATTTCTATTTTTTTATAACCATTTCTTTGATTACCGTCACCAGCTCGGGAAAGGCGGTTTTTTGTTTGTCACCGCCGAAGTGGCCCTCGTCAACGTACTCGTGGTACTCGGCGTCGAGCTGCTGGGCGAGAAAACGCGGTTCTTCAATCGCGATGTACGGGTCGTCGACTGAAGCGAAAATAACGATCCAGCGCTGGTGTTTTTTAATCGCCGGCCAGTCCCACGGCGCATCGAAGTAGCCGCTCAGCCGTTCCGCCTCGATTCCCAGATCGGTATGGTAGGTACCGACAAGTATTGATCCTAAAATTTTATGCGTCTCGGCAAACCGCATCGCGGCAATCGCGCCCGACGAGTGACCAACCAGAATGGTGTGCTCATCAGCGCCGAGCGACTGGATGAACGGCAGCCAGTACTTTGCCCGGGCCAGTTCCGGGTCGGGAAACTGGCGGTTGACCACGGTGATCCCCGCTGCTTCGAGCTCACGCTGGAGATAGGGGAACCAGTTGTCTCGCGGGGTAGCGCCGCCGTTACCGGGAATGATGATCACTTTTGGAACAGTTTTTTGAGCCATACGTCGGCAGTATACCATGGCAGCGCTCCGCTGGTCACGGACGTACATTGACATACCCGGACGGCCTGTGTTACGATGCCGTGGCTTCAGTCACGAGGTATTGATCTTTTGTAAAGGAGCGGATAACACCATGGATGAGCACTGGCTGAAAGTGCTTGACATTTCTCCGGCGGAAATAGACCGGCTGATGATTTTACCCGGCGCTCGCTACCTTGGCCGCCGCATCGCCATTGAAGGCTGGTACTACACCCACCGCGGCGCGGACCTGCGGGGTTTGGGCGTCCAGTTCCGGCTGCGACGGCTCAAGCAGGAGGCGGACGTATCAATCGAGCTGGCGGTCAAAGGACCGCCGGAAACCAACGATGGTGAAGAAACACGGTCGTCGTGGCGCCAGCAGTATGCAGGCCATAATCTGGCCACCGCCGGCACGCTGCTTGAAGCGTTTGGTTTTGTCGTCCACACCCGGCGACAAAAAATCCGCGATACCCTCGCGGCTAATCCGATCGAGATTCAAATCGATTCTTATCCGGGTATTCCAACCTACGCCGAACTCACTGGTCCGTTGGTACAGGTTACGTCCATTCTCGAGACGATACTTCGAGTTCCGTCCGAGCGCGTCACCAGGCTGACCGCCAGCGGCGTCTTTGCTCACTACGGCGTAGCCGACTCCAGGCTCGTACTTTTTACCGCCGAATCTGATGAGACTAAGCTCTTTCGTTGAGTCCGGCCGCTGCCGAATGTTGCCCTGTTCGAACCAACCCCCCACGGTTACGTACCGCTGGGGGCTTTTTTTTGCGACTGTCCAAACTATATTAGGGGTAGGTCGGGCGCTTCTGCCCGGCTTTTTTCATGTTTGGGGTAGCGCGGAGCCTCTGCTCCGCGCTGAAAAACGAGCAGCCACGGCACAAGGGCCGTGGCTACCCTCTCATCAGTGCGTTCTTGCCGTCAAGAAATCGGTAGTACAGCAGCTTAACCGTCTCGGTCGCGACGAAGTAGAGGGCGGCGAGGCCGAGAATAGTGGCGAGATGGAACGCCGTCGGCGGCGTAAAGTGAAACACCGTCTGGCCGAAGCCGGTGTAGGGCAGTACCAGGGTGAGACTGAACGCCAGCGCCGTAAGCGCCAGTAAAATCGTCGCCGGCCGGTTGGCGGCGAGGAAAAACCGCCGGGTACGAATCGAGAACAGAAATACCAGCTCGGTGACGATGCTTGCGATAAACCAGTTGGTCTGCAGGACGGCCGGCGAGATCCGGAAGTAGAGGGCGAAGAACGTAAAGTCAAAAATCGTGCTGACGACGCCCAGCAGGGTGGCGATCAGCGCGATGTCGCGCACCCGGTAAATCTGCGGCGTCCGCACCTCGGCGGCGTCAACCCGGTCGGCGGCAATGGCGATCATCGGGAAATCGGACAGGAGGTTGACCAAAAGAATCTGGACCGGCAGCATCGGCAGAAAGTCAATGAAGAGCGAGCCAATCGCCACGGCGTAGAAGTTGCCGAAGTTTGATGAGAGGGTGGCGCGGATGTACTTGAGGGTATTCGAAAAAATTTCCCGGCCCTCGCGGATGCCGTCAACGATGACCGAGAGGCTTTTTTGGAGCAGGATGATGTCCGCCGCCTCACGGGCGACGCCGGCAGCGCTCTGGACGACGAGCGAGACGCCGGCAACCTTGAGCGCCGGCGCGTCGTTGATGCCTTCGCCTAAGAAGCCAACCGAGTGGCTCTCTTGGAGGATTGAAACGATCGCGTGCTTCTGTTCCGGCGAGACGCGGGCGAAGACCGACATACGGTGGACCATCTCGTGCTGGGCCTGGACGGGCAGCGCCATAACTGCGGCGCCGGTAATCACTTCCGCCGGGTCGGCCACGAGCCCGATCTGGTAGGCAACCGCGCCGGCCACTTCCGGCGCGTCGCCGGTCAGGACCTTAATGTTCACCCCGAGTTCTCGCGCGCTCTTCACGGCGCTTCGCGTCGTTTTTTTGATCGGATCTTCAAACGAAATAAAGCCGAGCAGCGTCAGATTACGCTCGGCCGATATCAGCGCCTCCGGCGCCGTTGTCAATTTTTTTGTGGCGACCGCCAGCACGCGCCGGCCCAGCTTGCCCTGGGCTGCGACCCAGGTTTGGCTGGCGTCAGTTTCTCCCTTTTTCAGCGTGCAGCAGGCGGTGACTGTTTCCGGTGCCCCCCGAACCACCAGCGTTTGAATTTTACCGTTGGTGACGAGCACGCTGTTGCGGCGCCGGCTCGGATCAAACGGCGCTTCCCTGATTCGCCGCCACTGCTTGAGCTCGTGGCCGTTATGTTTGAGCACCAGCCGCAGGGCCTTATCGAACGGTTCAACGAGGTTGGCGTCGGTGTCTGATTTAGCCGCCAGGTTAGCGTAGAGGAGGAGCGAATCGCCCGGTCCGACGCTCTTGGTTTCTACGACCGCCAAAACGTTTTCGGTCAGCGTGCCGGTTTTGTCGGTACACAGGACGTCAATGCCGCCCAGGTCCTCAATCGCCGAGAGCCGCTTGACCACCACCTTCTTTTTGGCCAGGTGGAGCGCGCCGCGCGTCAGCGAAAAGGTTGACACGACCGGCAGGGCTTCCGGAATCACCGCGACCGCGAGCGCAATCGAGAACACGAGGAGCTCACCGATGTTGGTCGCGCCGCCCTTGATCCCCACGTTGGCGACGAAAACAAAGGCGATGGTCAGGCTCACCACCCGCAGGATGAACCGGCTGAACCGGCCGATGCCACGGGCGAAGTCGCTCTCTTTACCCGTCGATCGGGCGAGCATGGCAATGGCGCCGACGGCCGAGCCGTTGCCCGTGCCGACCGCGACCCCGACGGCCGAGCCGCCAACCACCGTCGTACCGCTGAAGGCGAGGTTAGCCGCTTCAAAAAATCCCGCCGGCGGTTTTCGCAGCGTCGCAGCTGTTTTGGCGGCGGTGGCTGATTCGCCGGTCAAAATCGATTCATCAATCGTCAGCCCCTCGGCCTGGCAGAGGCGCAGGTCGGCCGGCACGACATCGCCGGCTTTCAAAAGCACAATGTCGCCGGGCACGATGTCGGCGACGTCAACCTCGACGAGCTGGCGATCACGCCGGATCGTGTCTCGGGCCGCGACGTAGCGCTTGAGCAGCTGCAGCGAGCGGTCGGAGCGGTACTCTTGGTAGAAGCCAAGCCCCGTGTTAATGAGAATAAAAGACAGAATGAGTACCGCGTCGATCCGCTCGCCCAAGAGCAGGGCAACGATCGCCGCGGTAATCAGCAGGTAGAGGAACGGGGAGCGCAGCTGTTGCCAGAGAATCTGCCACCAGCGCCGGTCGGCAGAGGCGATTTGGTTTGGGCCGTACCGCCGTCGCTGGGCCTCTGCTTGCTGGCTGGTCAGCCCGCGTTCGACCGAAACCTGGAATGTCGCGAGTACGTCGCCGAGCGGCATCGTCGCGTACCCGAAGACAGCCGCGGCAGTGCTGTTATGTTTGACTACTGCCATACGTTTCCATTGTATCACAAAAACCCCACGAGGGGGTTAATGTACTCGATGGGTCGCGTCTGCGGCTCTATCGTGCTCGTCGCTTCGCTCCTGTCTGATCGGCGAGCCGAAGCTCTTTAAATGAGAGGTAGAGGAAGAAGCCCAGGAGCGCCGTGGTGTTGAGCGGCGCCAGCCAGAAGGGATACTCGCGGCCGAAGCTCTCGAGGATCATCAGGCTGCCGAGGACGCCGATCGAGTACATCGCGCCGTTCTTGAGGTAGGCGAGTTTGGCGATGGTATCGATGCCCTTGACCGTGAACTGCCGGACGACAACCGCGCCCAGGCCGTTGCCGAGGATAATCAGCGGTATCGAGATGGTGAAGGCGAATGCGCCGATGACGCCGTCAATGGAGAACGACGCGTCGAGTATCTCAAGGTAAAAGATTTTGCTCCAGGCGCTCATCTTCGGATCGAGCAGCCGCTTCTCCTGCTCTTCGGCGTTCTTCTTAAACCCGTCGGTGATGAAAAAGGCCGAGGCGCCGATGGAAGCCGAGAGCGCCAGCATCGGGTTAATCTGCAAGCCGGCGTAGATAATAGTCGTCAGCGCGATTGACGCGATGGCGTAGAACCAAAACCCCTGACGCTTGAGAAAATGTTCGACCAGAAAAGCGTACTTTTTTTCTTCCAAAAACAGCCAGGCCAAGAAGACGAAGAAGAGGTAGACGCCGCCGCCGAGCAGCAGCACCGCCTTGGACTGCTCAACGTAGTGCTCGATCTCCGGGTCGTTGTTAAAGACGAAGCCAATGGTCTGGCCGAGCCCAAGCGCGGGATTGGCCAGCCAGACAATGAGAAACGGCAGCACGCCCCGGATGACGAAGACGGCAAAAAAGATGCCCCAAACCAAAAAAATACGCTGGTACTTTTTCGGCATCGTGCCCAAGATGTGGGCGTTGATGATGGCGTTGTCAATGCTGCTGATGATCTCAAACAGGCTCAAGCCAAGGACGATGACTAAAAAATTGAAGCTCATGGTGTGCGGTTAGAGGCTACGTTAATGGGGTTAGTATACCACAGGATCGGGGGGGTAGACGAGTTGTCGTATTGCGATACCTTGACTTTCAACCTTGATATGCTATACTGGTCATGCTTAGTTTTCTAAGCATATTGCTCATTAAAGAGAGGATACTACTAGTGAAACATAGCCAGAAAGGCAGTATTGAGATAGTCGTTATGGTGTTGCTCTTGTTGGTCGCAGTAGCCTGGGCGGTTCTCGATGGCTACCATCTCGCAATAAGGGGCTTGGACAAAAACTACATTCCGTTTCTGGTACCTTTCGTTCTCGTCATAGTCGATGCAATGGTGGCCTGGATGGAGTTTCGTTGATGTTTTCACTGGTTGTGGCTTCTGTTGTTCTAGACCCGTTAAGGGTCTTATTTTTTAAAAAAAGGAGGCCCTAAGATCGGGGCCTTTTTTGCTAAACTGGCTAACCCTTAATTGCTATGGCCGAACATATTCTCTCGATTGTACATCGACGATGACTATGTCGCCCCGCACAAGGGAGGCCGATCGGTTGAGTGTACCATGGACACGACAGCTAGTAAGATTGAGCTTACCACCAACATGGGACTGTTCTAGATGGAGATCTCCTTCAATACTAGCTTCTCTAAGGTTGAGATCGCCGGAAATACTTCCTTTTTCAAAGTGGAACACCCCCTTCACCGTCGATTTTCTGAAATTCAGACTACCTCGTAGCTTACGGTTGGCTAAGGAAACATCGCCTGTAATGATTGTGCCGGCGAAGTTCAGGAACCCCATTTTAACCCTTCGTTGGAATTCTTCTGTGGTGAGTACTTTTTTCATGGATATACCCCCCCTCTTGTGAAAGATCCAGTTTTCATAATACTCCTTGTTTCTTAAAAAAACAAATGATATACTGGGCATATTATGAGAGAAAAGTTTAGAGACCAAAGAGATTTGTGGGAGGCGCAGCACGAAAATCGGAAAGTTGAGTCAGAGCGACTCGAGAATACTCCGAACCTATTCGCTAAACAGTGTGTCGATCTGTTGCCAGAAAATGGGATCATCTTGGAAGCGGGGGCTGCTAATGGAAGAGATGCGAGGTTTTTTGCGAAAGAAAAAAAACTGTAAAGTCGTGGCCACTGATTTTTCTTCTAATGCCCTCCAACAGCTTAAAGAAGCATCGGAGCGTGACAGCACAACTGAAAAGGTGTTTCCGGTTGTTGCTGATGCACGTGCACTTCCAATTGGGGAACCTAAAAGTATTGATGCGGTTTACTCACGTTCAGCGCTCCATTTAACCGATGGAGAACTTGATCAATTTTTTGAAGAATGTGTGTTGCTTTTAAAGGACAGTGGCTACATTATGATTGAAGGAAAAACAGAAGACGATCCAAAAGTTGCTGCGAGTAAGGAAGTATCACCGCACCTTTATGAAAATGGAGGTGGTCATTTACGAAGACTTTGGAACGAAGCAATCATTCAAGATCTTATTCAAAAACATAAGCTGACTTTGATTGAGATGAATAAGACGAGTGAGATATGGGATCAAATCGAGACGAAGTTTATCAACTTCATTGCTCAAAAACAACACGAAAATGAACCAGCAGCCTAAAGTTATCGTTTCGGCAATTCTTATTCGGAAACGAGACGAAAAAACTGAAGTCTTTCTCCAAAAGCGGTGGAAACCTCGCGTAAGCCCAACATATTCTGGGATGATTGAAATTCCGGCAGGCGGGATCCGTGCGTACGAAAATGTTTATGATGCACTCAAGCGGGAGGTAAAAGAGGAGTGTGGTCTTGAGATCGTCAGAGTTGTTGAGGATTACCAAAGTTCAGTGAAGGAGCCACGAAAACACGACCGGGCGTTTGTTTTTAAACCGTTTATTTGCCAGCAGGTTTTGGAAACAAACGGCGGCTTGTCGTGGGTGGGGTTTGTATTTTTTTGCGAAGTCACGGGTGAAGTCAGCATTAATCCGGCTGAAGCGAAAGATCCACAGTGGGTTACTATTGCCCAGCTAAAAAAATTGGTTAGTACCAAAGCGGATCAAATTTTTCCGCTCCAGCTGCCTGTGCTCGAGTATTTTATTACTCAATTTACTAGGCGCTGATTAAAATCAACATACTCAGCAAATAACCGAGAGTCACTCGCCGGATTAATCGTGTGAGGTTTTTTATTTTCCTAAAATGAGCCAATAAAAAATTTGTTTTTCTCGTCTCAATACCACCCTTGACAATTTCACCTTTTTTACTAAACTTAATTTTTATTAAAGTTTAGCTTGGTTCAGCCGGCATTTTTTGGCTCATTAGAGGTAATCATTATCTGTACCGAAACGTCAAAATGTGATATACTAAACACGTTTTGTGAGTCCATCAGACGGTAAGACGCCTCGAGTTATGCAAAAAGAAAACTGGCAGCCGTACGTTAACTTGTTTTTTAATCTCTCGGCCTGGCTGGCTGGCCCAGTTATCCTGGCGCTTCTGGTCGGCAACTGGCTGGACGCGCGCTACTCGACCGAGCCGTGGGGCGTGTTGGGCCTTATCGGCGTCGCGTTTATCATCTCGAACATCGGCATCGCCCGGGAGGGGCGGCGCATGATGAAGCAGCTGGAAGCCGAAGGCAAGCGCCCGCCGGCTACCGGTACCCCCGAAAACCGCAATTTAAATGACCGCACCAATTTCCGAAAACCAGATTGAAGCCGCTGCCGTTCCAGCCGCGGAAACTTCAGAACAACCCGGGGAGCTGACGCACGAAACCACCCTGTTTGCCGAACCGATCGGAACCGTCGCCGGTCTCACCGTGACTAACTCGCTGTTGACATCATGGATCGTGGTCGGTCTGATCGTGGTTGTGGCAATTGTGAGCCGTCTGAAAATGTCGCGGATTCCCAGCGGTTTTCAAAATTACCTCGAGGTAGTGGTTGACAAAGCGCTCGAGCTGGCCGATTCGGTCACCGGTTCGCGCGCGACATCAATGAAGTTTCTGCCGATTGTGTTTCCGCTGTTTATTTTCATCCTGCTGTCGAACTGGCTCGGCTTGCTGCCGGGCGTCGGCTCGATCGGTTTCATTGAGCAGCACGGCGGCGAACGGCTCTTCGTGCCGCTCCTGCGCGGCAGCACGGCCGACCTGAACACGACGCTCGCCCTGGCGCTGATGGCGGTGATCGCCACCCACGTCTTCAGCGTGGTGGCGACGAGCTTCTGGGGCTACCTCAACCGGTTCGTCGGCTTAAACTTGATCCTCGAGCTGCCGAAGAAGGTGTTCGTCGAGCGCGAGTACACGGCGCTCCTGGTCAACCCGATTAAGTTTTTTGTCGGTTTGATCGAGCTCGTCGGGGAACTGGCCAAGGTGGCGTCGCTGTCGTTTCGGCTGTTCGGCAACATCTTCGCCGGCGAGGTGCTGCTCGGCGCGATGGCCGTCATCTTCGCCTACGTCTTACCCATTCCCTTTATGTTTCTGGAGATCATCGTCGGTGTCATCCAAGCCTTGATTTTCGCGATGCTCACTCTGGTGTTTCTGAACGTGATGACCACGAGTCACGAAGAGAGTCATTAAATCATAGAACTAACTAAAATAAAAGGAGCTCCCTATGGACCTAACCGTACTGGCCAAAGCCTTGGCAATCGGCCTGGGCTCAATCGCCCCGGGCCTCGCCATCGGCATGATTGGCGCCAAAGCGATGGAGTCGATCGGCCGCAATCCGGAAGCCGCCGGCAAAATTTTAGTGCCGATGCTCTTGGCGTCCGCCTTCGCCGAAGCCATCGCCATCTACGCGCTGGTGATCGCTTTTTCCATCAAGTAGTAGTTTTTCTGTCTCCATTTTTTAAAGAAAGTGGGGACGCCAAAAACTAGTACCCCTTGGTCGACGATGTATGGAATCAATCATTACTACCTTTCACATTGATTGGAAGCTGATTATCGCCCAGCTGGTGAACTTCGCCATCGTGGTCGGCGTGCTTTGGTTTTTTGTGTTAAAACCGCTGACCAAGGTAATGGCCGAGCGAACCGCGACCATTGAAAAGAGCCTGCGGGATGCCGAGGCGGTCAAGCAGCATTTGCGCCGGGCCGAAGAAGAAAAACAGGCGGTGATTCGCGAGGCCCAGCAGTCGGCGCGCCAGATCATCGAGGCGGCGAAGGTCACCGCGGTCGAGCAGCAGAAAAAAACGGTTGCCGCCGCGCGGCAGGAGGTCGAGAAGGTGATTACCGAAGGCAAGCAGCAGCTGCGCCGCGAGCAAACGCAGATGGTTGCTGAAGTTAAAGCTGAAGTGGCCGAGGTGGTGGCGCTGGCCGCCGGCAAAGTATTAGCCGGCGTGATGACCAAGCCGATTGACCGTGCTCTGGCCCAACAGGCGCTCGATACGGTTACGCGGACGAAGGGTGCCGACAGGGTATCCCGGGTATGAAGCTGACGACCAAGCAAATCGCCCGCGCGCTCTACGATGCCCTTAAAGACAGCGCTCCGGCCGCCCGGCAGCAGGTGATTGAAAACTTTGTCCGGCTGCTGCACGAGCTGCACATCGTGAGCAAGGCCGAGAAGATTATCGCCGACTTCGTTACCTGTTACAACGAGGCCGAAGGCATCGAGCCGGTTACCGTTGAAACTGCCAGCGCCTTATCGGCGACGGAGCAAGCCGAGATCGCCGGGCAGCTGGCGAGCACGCTCAATAAAAAGATTGAACTGACCCAGCTGGTTTCGCCGCTTCTGATCGGCGGCCTGCGGCTGCGGTACGGCGACACGGTGATTGACGGCAGCATCGAAGCCCGTCTGCGCCAGCTTCGCCAGCTGGCCTAAGCAATGTTTTTACCTCGTGGATGTTTTAATTTTAAATTCCAAATTTTGAATCAATTTTGAATGACTGAATGTTTTAAACATTCGAAATTAAAGATTTAAATATTGATTCGAAATTCAAAATTAGAAATTCAAAATTTAATCTGTCTATGCACAAACAACAGATCATCGAATCACTAACCCAGCAGCTCAAGCAGTACCAGAGCAGCGTCACCGTCGAGAAAGTCGGAACGGTGTTTGAGGTCGGCGACGGCATCGCGAAAATTTCCGGTCTGGCCGACGCCATGGCCGGCGAGATGCTCGATTTCGGCAACAACGTATTCGGCGTGGCGCTGAACCTCGAAGAAGATTTTATCGGCGCCATTATTTTGGGCGACTACCAGGCGGTGGCCGAGGGCTCGACGGTCAAGAGCACCGGCCGGATTCTCGAGGTACCGGTCGGCGAACAGATCATTGGCCGGGTGCTAAACCCACTCGGCATTCCGGTTGACGGCAAGGGCACCATCAGCACCGAAAAATTTTACCCGATTGAAAAAATCGCGCCGCGGGTCATCACCCGCCAGGGAGTTAACACGCCGCTCCAAACCGGCGTGAAAGCGATTGACGCGATGATCCCGATCGGCCGGGGCCAGCGTGAGCTGATCATCGGCGACCGGCAGACGGGCAAGACGGCGCTGGTGATTGACACGATCATCAACCAAAAAGGCGCTGACGTCATCTGCATCTACGTGGCGATCGGCCAGAAGGAATCAAAGACGGTGCGGATCGTGGCGGAGTTGACGGCGCGAGGGGCGATGGAGTATACCACCGTGGTCGCCGCCGGCGCGTCCGCCCCGGCCTCGTTGCTGTACCTGGCCCCGTTTGCCGGCTGCGCGATGGGGGAGTACTTTATGGACCAAGGTAAAGACGTGCTCGTGGTTTACGACGACCTGTCCAAGCACGCGGTGGCGTACCGCGAGGTGGCGCTGCTGCTGCGCCGGCCGCCGGGCCGCGAAGCCTACCCGGGCGACATCTTCTACCTCCACTCGCGGCTCCTGGAGCGGGCCGCCCGGCTGAACAAAAACTACGGCGGCGGCAGCCTGACGGCGTTGCCGATCATCGAAACCCAGGCCGGCGACATCTCCGCCTACATTCCCACCAACGTCATCTCGATTACCGACGGCCAGATTTTTCTGGAGAGCGACCTGTTTTACCAGGGTATCCGGCCGGCGATTAATACCGGCTTGTCGGTATCCCGCGTCGGCAGCAGTGCCCAGATTAAGGCGATGAAAAAAGTCGCCGGCCGGCTCAAGCTCGAGATGGCTCAGTACCGCGAGCTGGCGGCGTTCGCCCAGTTTGGCAGTGACCTCGACGAGGCAACCCGCAAGCAGATCCACCGCGGCGCCCGCCTGACGGAAGTCCTCAAGCAGGGCCAGTACGAGCCGGTGCCGGTTACCATCCAGGTCCTGATGCTCTACGCGGCGGTCAACGGCCACCTCGACGACGTACCGACGGAAAAAGTCCAGCCGTTTTTGGCCGACCTGGCCGAGTACGCCGCGACCCAGGGTCAGCGGACCCTGAGCAACATCGCCGCCCGAAAAGACCTCGACGCCGACGGCGAGCGCGAGCTCATTGCCCTGATTGCCAGCTACAAGCAGACGGTGGATTACCTGGTAAAAAGCGAACAGCTGGCGGCGTAACCTATGGCCGTTTCGACCAAAATCATCCGCCGGCGCATCCGCTCGATTGGCAACACCAAGAAAATCACTAAGGCGATGGAGATGGTGGCCGCGGCCAAGATGCGCAAGGCGGTTAATGCCGTGCTCTCGTCGCGGGCTTACGCCGACGTTGCCTGGCAGACGGTGATGCAACTGGTCGCGCGCGTCGACCGAACCAAGCACCCGCTGCTCCAGCCCCACGAAAAAACCACCACCGCGGCGTTCATTCTCGTTACCTCGAACCGCGGGCTGTGCGGTGGCTTCAACAGCCGGATGGTTACCGAAGCAAACGGCTACAGCCGGGCGCGGCGCGCGTCGGGCGTTACCGACCAGTCGTGGGTGGTGCTGGGCCGCAAGGGCGGCGAAGCGCTGGCCCGCCAAGAGCAGCGCGTCGTCGCGGAGTTTGAAAAGCAGGATATGGCCCAGAGCTCGGCCGACGTTACCGCCTTGACCACCATGGTGGTCAAGGGCTACCTCGCCGGTCAGTACGACCAGGTGGCCGTGATGTACACCGACTTTGTCACGCCGCTGCGCCAGGAACCGCGGATCAAGCAGCTATTGCCCCTCGAGCCCGCGCCGGATGAAACACTCGGCAGCGTCGGCCGTCGCGAGCCGGCCCTGGTCAGTGGGCCGCGAGCGAGCGAGTACCTATTTGAACCAAGTCCGGCCGAGGTGCTGGATCAGTTCTTGCCCCGTCTGATTGAAATCCAGCTCTACCAGGCGCTGCTGGAGTCCACGGCGTCCGAGCACTCGGCGCGGATGCTCGCGATGCGCAACGCCAGCGACGCGGCCACTGATATGATGTGGGGGCTCACCTTAGTTTACAACCAGGCCCGCCAGGCCGGCATTACCCGCGAGATCGCCGAGATCTCCGGCGGCAAGGCGGCGCTTGAGTAATTGTCAATTGTTAACTGTTAATTGTTATTACCGTATGAGTGAACACCCTACGCCCCAGGGCGGCATTATCAAAAGAGTTGTTGGGCCGGTCGTTGACGTCTACTTCGAGCAGGCTATACCCGCGCTCTACCACGCCCTCGAGGTTACGGCCGGTACCAGCCGGCTGGTGCTTGAAACCGAGCAGCACCTGGGCAGCCACGTGGTGCGGACTGTGGCGCTCGGGCCAACCGACGGGCTGAAGCGCGGTATGAGCGTTCGAAACACCGGCGAGCCGGTTTCGGTGCCGGTCGGCGCCGAGACGCTGGGCCGGATGTTTAACGTCTTGGGGGAGCCGCTCGACGACCGCGAGCCGGTGGTTACCAAAGAGCGCTGGCCGATTCACCGGGCCGCGCCGAGCTTCGACGAGCAGTCGCCCAAGGCGGAAATTTTTGAAACCGGCATCAAGGTGATTGACCTGATTTGCCCGTTCGTCAAGGGCGGTAAGGTTGGTTTGTTCGGCGGCGCGGGCGTGGGCAAAACCGTCATCATCCAGGAATTAATTCGAAACATCGCGGCCGAACACGGCGGCTACTCGGTGTTCGCCGGCGTCGGCGAGCGTACCCGCGAGGGCAACGACCTCTACCGCGAGATGACCGAGTCCGGCGTGATTAAGAACACGACGATGGTGTTCGGCCAGATGAACGAGCCGCCGGGTTCCCGGTTGCGGGTCGGCCTGTCGGCCTTGACCATGGCCGAGTACTTCCGCGACCGCGAGCACAAAGACATCCTGCTTTTTGTGGACAACATTTTCCGCTTCACCCAGGCCGGTTCAGAGGTGTCGGCGCTGTTGGGCCGGATTCCCTCGGCGGTCGGCTACCAGCCGACGCTGGCCACCGAAATGGGCGAGCTGCAAGAACGCATCACCTCAACCAAGAACGGTTCAATCACCTCGGTCCAGGCCGTCTACGTGCCGGCTGACGACCTGACCGACCCGGCGCCGGCCACGACGTTCGCGCACCTCGATTCGACCGTGGTGCTGTCGCGCAGCCTGTCGGAGCTCGGCATCTACCCGGCGGTTGATCCGCTCGACTCATCGTCAACGATTCTCGACCCGCGTATCCTCGGCGACGAACACTACGCCGTGGCCCGGGCCGTGCAGAAGACGCTCCAGCGCTACAAAGACCTCCAGGACATCATCGCGATTCTGGGTATGGAAGAACTCTCGGCCGAAGACCGGCTGACGGTCAGCCGCGCCCGAAAGGTTCAGCGATTTTTGTCCCAGCCGTTCTTCGTCGCCGAACCGTTCTCCGGCCTGCCCGGCGTCTACGTATCCTTGAGCGATACCGTCAGCGGGTTTAAGGCGATCTTGGACGGCCAGTACGACGACGTCCCGGAGCAGGATTTCTACATGAAAGGCAGCATTGAGCAGGTAAAAAAGTAAGCTACGTATGCCCGGTAGTGATCCCTCACCCCGTAGGAACAGTTTAGAAGGAATTACTACTTGGCAGACTCTTCAATAATAAATTACTAAATCACGTCGTTACGCGAACGACGTGATAAACTCCCTTTACCTTTCGGTTTTAAACTAAAAAGGTGAGGGACTACTACCGGGTATGTCGAGCCAGCTGCGTTTAAAAATCGTGACGCCCGAGCGGGTGGTCGTTGAGCAGGCCGTCTCGAGCGTGACGGTGCCGACCCGGCAGGGCCAGATTACGGTCCTGCCCCACCACATCCCGCTGGTGTCGCTCCTGACGCCGGGTGAGCTGTCGGCGCGCGACGAAAAGGGCAGTGAGATGGCTGCCATGGCCGTGTCCGGCGGGTTTATCGAGGTGAGCGGCAACACTGTGGTCATACTGGCCGACACCGCCGAACGAGTCGAAGAGATTGATGAAGCCCGGGCGGAAAGCGCCCGTGAGCGTGCCAAACAGCTGCTGGCCGAGGTGCGCAGCCGCGACGACGTAGCCTACGCCACGCTGGTCGCTAAGATGGAAAAAGAACTTGCCCGGCTGCGGGTGGCGCGGAAGCGCAAGGCTGGTCACCTGCCGCGGCCTGAAGCATAGGCAAGTCAGCTTGTAGCTTTTCAGCTTTTTAGGTCGGCAGAACGTAGCGGCTAAAAAGCTAAGAAGCTACAAGCTAAAAAGTTCGCCGGATTGACAGTAATGCATTGTTGTGCTAGCCTGACCTAATCGTTCTTTTAGCTACGATTACTTTTCCAAGGAGGTAATTCAAACCTATGTCAACGTATCCCGCACTGTTGGTGAACTGTATGGATCCCCGGCTGCAGGGCACTAACGCCGAGGCGATTGCCTGGGCTGCTGGTTTCCAGCCGGGAAGTTGGGAGCAGTTGAGTTACGCTGGGCCGTCGCTGTGGCTGGAAGACCCGCACGAGTCATCGCACGCCGATACCTTTCAGTGGCTGCTGGATGAAGTTTCCGAGAAAGTCCACCAGGTTCACACGGTGGTGCTGGCCGGCCACAGCGGCTGCGGTGGCTTTAAGCTCAAACACGGGCTGATGGGTCCAGCCCAAGAAAAGGCGACGATTATCGCGTCGTTGCGAGCCGCCGCCGCGGAGCTCAAGCGGCAGAAGCCGGGCCTGAAAGTCATTCTGATTTTCGCGACGATTCACGAGTACCAGCCAGCGGGCGCGCTGCCGGCAATCACCTGTGAGAGAATTGATTGATCTTTGTTGAGGGCCTTACCCTAGTGGTGAGCGCCCCTTTTTTTACCTTTACCCGAACCCTTCCGCTAGGTAGCAGGTCGCTTCTCATTGAATAACGTTACTTTACCTCGCCGCGGCAGTCTGCCCGCGGCGAGTTTTTTATAGTATGTGCTTCCGGTTTCCGAAGGCGGGATTGACTTTTTCCGCTGTCGGGAGTTACATAATAGCACTAGTTCGTTGGTTCTTTAACCACTGCTCATACGCATATCGGAGGGTAGAAACGATGAACGGGCACTTCCCGAGTTGTACCGACCCCGGCCAATGCTGGTGCGAAACCAGACGGCTCATCCACGTTTTAGGCATCACCGCCGCCATTTTCATTATCGAGCTGGCCGGGGCGTACTGGTCGAACAGCCTCGCCCTGTACGCTGACACCGTCCACGTCTTTCTGGACAACTTGGCCATCGTCATCACGCTCGCAGTGGCCGTGCTCGTTCGGCGGGGCTACCCGGCGGACTTGACTCGGAAGGTCGGCTTCTGCCTCAACGTAGCCCTTTTGGTGGTACTGCCGGTCTGGATTTTTATCCATGCCTGCCTGCGTTTCGGCGCGCCCCAGCCGATTATCGGCCCGGTGATGATTGTTGCATCCGTGCTCGGCGGCATCGGTAACTGGATCCAGCTGCGAATCCTGGAGCGGCTGCCGGGCACGGCGGAGCACGGCATTCACCGGGCGCTCTCGCTCCACCTGCTGTCGGACCTGATGCAGAGCGTCGCGGTGATCGCGGGCGGCATCGTGATTGCCTTGACTAAGTGGTGGGTCGTTGACTCGCTGCTCTCAATGGCGATCGCGCTCTGGATACTGCGGCAAACGCTGGGGCTCGTTCTCGGCCGTCGTTAAACCGATCAGCGAGCGCGGCCCATCAGTTCTTTGTAGAAAAGTGTGAAGCCAACGGTTTTTTGCCGATGGCTTCTTTTTTAAAAAAACGCCCGCGATCTGCGGGCACGTTCTAGTTTAGCTTGAACTGATGGTTGAGGCTACAAATCAGATAGCGTATGCAACGTTGAGCTGGTTGCTTCTTGATGACCTTGTAAGCAGCATTACGTTATAGCGTTGATGCCCGGGTCTTTATTTTGTAACGCTCTGCGCAGTCCGCGCAGTAGTGCAGCTGGTTGATTTTTTGGGCATTTTGAGTAACCTCAACCAGCCCGTGGGATTCTTTCCCGCAACCCTGGCAGTATCTTGGTTCGCCGGTTATAAATTTATTTGTCTTGTCTTTTCTGATACGATTCTTTTTAACAATGAGGTTTCCGGTCTGACCAGCCGCTCAAAAAATCGCCGAACGGGCGATCTTATGAGCGGCGCTTCATGGATAGCTTAGGCTTTTTTCACGCCAACGGCTGCTGGCCCTCTATCGCCTGCTTCGACTTCGAACGTGACGGCATCGCCTTCTTTGAGGTCCTCAAAGCTGATTCCGTCGAGTTTCGCGCCGCTGAAAAATACGTCTTTTTCAACGCCTTCTTGGCTGATGAAACCGCATTTTTTATCGGCCAAGATTTTCTTGATGATTCCTTGCATACTTGATGTAGAAATACCGTGAATTAGTTTGCAATAGCAGTTAGAAATTCGACTACCTTTCCAAAGCAACTATACTCTGTAGCGTTTACGGCAACGGTATGCCGCAAGCTCCAGAACCTCGGGAAAAGCCGGTTACCCGGCTTTCTCAAGGAGCAGCTTAATACTATCATACTGCCGGCTTGGTGTCAATGAAAGACGAAAAAAATTGCCCGTATTTTTTTATTTAAAGAGCAAATCCCAGACGGTAATGGTGCTAAACAGGCCAAAGAATACAAAGATCACCGCCAGTATCAATCGTCGGAGCAGGTGTGGCTGAAAGGGTTTTGCCAGCAGCTTGTAGTTGGTCCAGTTGACGAGGCCGATGTGGACAAACATGGTAAGGGCGTTAATCACCGCTCCCAGAACGATTAAAAATTTTGGTTCGGTAATGTTAAAAAGAAACAGAGTGATGCCGAAAACGATTTGCGCCCAGACGAAAGAAAAATAAATTTTTGACAGGTTAATTTCTTTATTTTGGTGGATTTTTTTAATTGCGACGTTTTCCGCCATAATGCGCGAGGTCGAATCCAAAACGCCCAGCTGCGTCTGAAAGAGCATGACGGCGACCACCAGCAGGAAGAGCATGCCGAGCGCCGGAAACAGCTTTTCACCAATGGCAACACCCTCATTGATAACGAAGGAAATCCCTTCGGCGTTACCAATCAGCCCAAAGGTGGTGGCGTGAGCGAGTACCATCAGCATGGCGATACTAACAAGCCCCACAAGCCAAAATACCAGCAGGTGTTCAAGGTTGACAACCTTCCACCAGGCTTTAAAATTTTTAATGTTATCCGGCGTCAATGCAAAGTCCTCGCCGGCCAGTTTTACTTTTTGTCTTTGGGAAACGTTCTTAAATAATCCGGCGATTTTTTGCGAATATGCCCCCATGCCGTAGCCTTTTTCTTTAATGTAAATAGATTGCGTCAAGTTCAGGTTGCCGCCGGCGCCGGAGTAGGCAAAAGCGGCCAGAAAAGTTGCCAGTGAGATGCCGACCGGCAAGAAATGGTAGCCGTCGCCGATACCCAGCAAGCCCGAGCCCAGCGCCGCCCAGTCAACGCCGGTGCTCAACAGCGCCACCAATACGATAATGAAAGGAATGCCGGTAACAATAATCGTTTTGGTAATTTTTTCCATCGTGCCGTAAACGGTTTTGCCGGCGCTCAAGATCAGGCCGATGATCAGCAAAAACAGTATGGCCAGCCATTTAAAATTTTCAATGCCCAGTATGAAAGCGAACACATGGGCGCTGGCCGCCACGATACCCGGCAGGCCGAAACCGATAAACGTCGAGGCGACAAACCACCAGGCCGCCCAGGGGAATATTTTGTTAACCCCGACGAACACGCTCTCGCCCTTAACCAGAGCATAGCGTTCGATTTCCATGTTGATGAAGAACTGAAAGGTAATGCCCAGCAGTGCGCCCCAGGCGATGCCCAGGCCGTAGTTGGCGCTTAAGAGCGGCCAGAGAATCACTTCCCCAGAGCCAAGCCCAAGGGCCAGAATAATAAAGCTCGGGCCCAGTATTTTTTTTAACGGCATCGGCGCGGGGAAAGGTTTTAGTAACGTGGTATCCGGCATATTTAAATATATCAATAATATCACTTGTTTTTATTCTATCACAAAACCGCCCTTTTGAGGCGGCTGGTTTTATTGATGCTTTGTTGTAATGGCGGGGACGATGGGGCTCCCCGCCAGAGGCGGGTCCGCCCTTAAAACAATGTGGCGGAGAACCCACGACCTCCCTCCTACACGTACGTTTCGGAGGGTAAATCTGCGTGACCCCGCAGCACCTTCCTTTCGACAGGCTCGGGGTCGGTGTGCGGGGCAAGCAGTCAGACGTTCAGCAACAAAATCACAGCGGGGACGATGGGGCTCGCCCCGTCATTCGACGGGGCGTCCGGTCGGATGACCGGACGAACCCCAGGCTTTTGTGTGATGTGGGAATTGATTAGGTGCTAAACGGAGCCGACGGGACTTGCTCGGTCATTCGACGGGGTCCGCCTCTGGCGGTAACCCGCAGCCTCTGCAAGGGCTTCACGACAAAATCACAGCGGGGACGATGGGGCTCGAACCCACGACCTTCTGCGTGACAGGCAGACGCTCTAACCAACTGAGCTACGCCCCCGCTGTGATTTTGTTGCTAGATTTTCAAAGCGTTATGTACGCTCCCTGCCCCGCACCAAATCAATAAAAAACCTAGATTTAGAGTAGTAAGCCGAAATCGACTCCGTATCGGTTAACCATTAAAACCTGTTGAAGCTTTTTACGGATTTGGTGCGGGGTAACCAGCTGAGCTACGCCCCCGCTCTGATTTTTTTACTATTCCAAAAAAATTATTTTTTGACCTCTTTGACAATCGCGTCAAACACCTTCGGGTGCTTGGCGGCTAACTCGGAGAGGACCTTGCGGTCGAGCTCGATTTTTTTGACCTTGAGCAGGTTGATGAACTTCGAATAGCTCAAGCCGTGCGGCCGGACTGCGGCGTTGATGCGGATTTGCCACAAGGCGCGGTTGGTTCGCTTCTTGCCCTTGCGGCCGCGATAGGCGTGGACGCCGGCTTTGATGACGGCCGTCTTGGCCAGACGGATGACGTTCTTACGGCCCCAGCGGAAGCCCTTGGCTTGCTTGAACAGCCGCTTGCGTTTGGCAACGTGGGTTTTTCCTCGTTTGACTCTTGGCATAGGTAGTTCAGGAGTTAGGAATTAGGAATTGGGTTGTAGTCTCTTAGATGCCATTTCTAAGAAGCTACAAGCTAATTCCTAATTCCTACAAAGCTCATGTTAAGCATAAGGCAGCATCCGCTTGGCGGTCTTGACGTTGGTCGGGTCGAGCGTCTGCCGGCGTCGCTTGCTGCGGGTGACGTTACCGGACTCGCGAGCGTTGAAGTGATCCTGGCCGGCCCGCTTCGTCAGAAACTTTTTGTTTTTGCGTCGCTTAGTATTCGTGATTTTAATCTTTTTCGCCGTGGCTTTGTGGGTTTTGAGCTTCATAGAAAGTTTAAAATTTAACGTGTAAAGTTAAAAGTTATGGGGTCCCCTTCTTTCTGCATTTCATTGATAACGCAGAAAGGAGGGGGTGGAATACCTTAATTTTGCACTTTGCACTTTTTGAGTTCTATGTATGTTACTGCCGGGCAACCAGCGCAGAAACCTTACCGCCCTGAACCTGGGTTGCCTGCTCGGTGACCACCGGCACGAGGTCGTTCAGTGAGCGGATGAACACGCTGACGATCTCCCGGGCGGCATCAACGTGGCGTCGTTCGCGGCCACGGAGGATAATCTCGATTTTGACCTTGTCGCGCTGGCCCAGGAACCGTTCGGCCTGCTTGAGCCGGACCTCACGGTCATGCTCGCTGATGCGCAGCGAGAGCCTGATACCCTTCACCTCCACCTTGTGCTGCTTGGCCCGCTCCTTGCGCCGCTCTTTCTCTTCCTCATAGCGCATCTTGCTGTAGTCAACGATGCGAACTACCGGCGGGTTGGCGAGCGGGGAAACCTCAATTAGGTCGAGCCCGCGCTCGTGGGCCATTGCCATCGCCTTGGTGGTTTCGACGATGCCAACGTTTTGGCCGAGCTCATCAATCAGGCGAACCTGCGGGGCGCGGATCTGGGTATTGATGTAATGCCGCTTGACCGGTACCTGGCCCGGTCTTGGTTTTCGACGGGAGATTCTCAAGGGAGTAAAGTTAATTTTAAATTTTCAATTTCGAATTTTGAATCAATATTGAATGTTTGAATCTTGAGTCTTTGAAACATTCAATCATTTGAAATTCATTCAAAATTTAAAATTCAAAATTCGAAATGAGTCGAGTGGTGGAGATGAGGGGACTCACACCCCTGTCTAGCATGGAGCTCAAACTACCGCTACGAACGTAGTTGGTTTCACGTCTTGAGCCGGCAGGTTAGAAACCAACAAGATGCTGCCAGCCGCAGCCTCGGTAGTTTAGACGCGCGGGCGAGGCGGACCGTTCGTCGAGTCTCATGGGTGACACCAGGGACCGGCTATGAGACGTCACCGGGCTGATGGCTTTGGCGCTGTTAGGCCAAAGCGGGTACTAAAGTCAGTGAGCTGAATGCAGCTTTGACCTTAGCAACAAGTGATTTGGCACTTATTGAATTGGCGGTTGAGATTTACGAGCAAATCACCAACGCTCGGTTCGAGTAGCGTGGGCTCATCATCCTATCGATTTTGAACATCCCCATGTTCGCGTATCGCCAATAGCAAGTCGCCTATCGTTACCAATACCATTGGCGATACGCGATTTTGCGATAGGCTACCTCCGGCGGAGGCGCTGCCTGATTTGGCGGTCGATGTCGCGCTTCTTAATCGTTTCCCGTTTTTCAAACAGCTTCTTGCCGCGAACCAAACCGATCTCCAGCTTAATCAGACTTCCTTTAGTATATACAGAAAGTGGTAAAATTGTCAACCCTTTTTCGTGAACCCGGCCCCGCAGGTGGTCAATCTCTTGCTTGCTCAAGAGCAGCTTCCGGCGCTGCGTTGGATCGTAGCCGGCCTGGGCCGCCCCGGCCGGCGGATAGGCCGAGACGTGGGCATTCATCAGCCAGACCTGGCTCTGGCCGTCCACGCTGACGTAGCTGCCGCGGAGGTTCAGACGGCCGAGTTTGACCGATTTAACCTCCGGGCCGGTGAGCACAACGCCGGCTTCGAGCTTCTCGAGGACCGTGTTACCGGCGAGCGCTTTCTTGTTGGTGGCGAGGGTGGGCATATGGGTAGTATAGCACGCGCTGTCGCCATCCTGCTATCGTGTTGACGCCCATAGGTGCTATTTAGTATAATTAGTATAATTGCAATACATCTAGCACTATAACATATGCCAAAAGGTGATTTTTATAAACGCTCTATATCCATTTTATTTATACTTATAATACCCTCTATTGTTGGTGCGACACAGCAAGCCGAGCCGGTTAAGAGTTACCGTGAATTCACCATGGCTGAACAGAACGCCATACCGCTCATTCCGCCCGAGATTACTGCCACTAGCAAATCAATAGATTCCACTACTATTACATGGCAGGCTTTCAATCGACCAGAAGATGTGGCTTTCTACAAGATCTATCGTCAGCAGTTTCCTGGCGGCGAGTGGACATTATTCGCTACCACCACTCAGACTTCTTTTACGGATACCGATATTAGTGTCGGCATGTTGTATCGGTACCGAGTCTCTGCCATCAGCGAATTTGGTATTGAGAGTGACTTTTCTAAAACTCGTTTGGCCATCAAACCCCTTATAGTTGGTATATTAGTCGGGGTAGCGGCTACAGTAGTTGGTTTAGTCCTGTATTGGGTATTACGCAGGAAAAACCATTTTAGCAAGCAGCTATAACTATGAACGGGGGTAACCAGGTGACTATCAATATCTCGACCGTTGCGATTCTGAAGATCGTGGCGGTTTTTTTAGTGCTGGGCTTCATCTACCTCGTCCGCGACATTATCCTGACTGTGTTCATTGCCATTATCCTGGCCGCGCTCATTGAGCCATTGGTCAACCGGCTTCAACAGAGAAAGATCCCTCGAGCGATCAGCATCATTCTTATCTACGCCCTGCTGCTGCTGTTCTTCGTGATTATTGTCCGGTTGCTGATCCCGCCGTTCGCCGAACAAATCGGCTCGCTGGCGCGAAACTTCCCTGACTTTTGGGAACGGGCGCTTGAGAACTTTCAGAGTCTCAAGCAGTACTCGGAGGAACAGGGATACCTCGAGACAATCCGCCGGGGGCTTGAGGGCATCGAAGGTGATGTGAGCCGGGCGGCCAGCGGCGTCTATACGGTCATCGTCGCGATCTTTAAGAACGTGATTAATTTTCTGATGATTCTGGTGGTGACTTTTTACTTGGTAATGGAGCGCGACGCGTTCGCAAAAATCTTGCGGGCGCTGACGCCCACCGTCCAGCACCAGTACGTCACTGATCTCGCGGCCCGCATTCAAACCAAAATCGGCAACTGGGCCCGGGCCCAACTCTTGCTTGGGCTCATCATTGGTACCCTGTCTTTCTTGGGTTTGATCTTCCTCTTGCCGCACTACGCCGTGGTGCTGGCGATTGTCGCCGGCGTCACCGAGCTGGTACCCTACCTCGGGCCGATCCTCGGCTCGATTCCGGCGATCTTTCTGGGCTTAACGGTTTCCCCCTGGCACGGCGTCGCGGTGCTGATTCTCTACCTCGTCATCCAGTGGCTGGAGAATAACCTGATCGTTCCCCAGGTGATGAAGCGCCAGGTGGGGTTAAACCCGGTGGTCGTGATCGTCGCGATGCTGGTCGGCGCCCGGCTGGTGGGCCTTATCGGCATCATCCTCGCCGTGCCGGTAATCGCCTCAATTGGACTGGTACTCAAGGACTTTATGGGGCAAGTGAACAAACCCTGGTCGGCGTCACCCACAGATATTAACAAGCGCGAGTAGCATGGTGTCGAATAATGGTGTATAGTGTAGTTACTGGTCTCATGACTAATTTCTAATATCTAACGCCGCTCATAAACCACCACTAAGAGCTAGAGTTTCATCAGCCATCAGATTAGGCATTAGCGGTTAGAAATTAGAAATTTTCAATAATTACCTTTTAGCAATTAATTCATTGGGAAACGAATAAAGAGCAAACGTTTCCTCATATTCATTAAGGAGCAACTATGGCGTACCAGATGAATCAACCAAAAATTACTACGCCGTTGGCCATGCCACCGGCAGCCGGCCAGTCGGCCCTCGCTTCGCCGCGCAAATCTCGTGGGCCATGGATTAAGGGGCTGGTGACGTTAGTCATTGTCGTTATACTCATCGCCGGCGGGGTGTACCTATTGAACGGCTCCGGCGGGCTTGGGTTGAGCGGCATCCAGCTTCGGACCCAGTGGCAGGCGGTCTTTTTAACCAACGGCCAGGTTTACTTCGGCAAGATTTCAAAAATAAATAACGACTACATCTGGCTGCACGACATCTACTACCTCCAGGTGGTGACGCAACCCCTCCAGCGGAGCCAGGAGGGTGACACCGCCGCCCCCCAGCAGCAGGAGCAGCGGCTGACGTTAATCAAGCTCGGCAACGAGCTGCACGGCCCTCGTGATGAGATGATTATCAACCGTGACCAGATGGTGCTGCTCGAAGATCTCAAAGACGACTCGCGGGTCGTCCAGGCCATCAACGACTACGTCAACGGCCAGCAGCAGCCCGCCCCGTAACTCCGGTTTTCGCGGTACCGCCGCTCTTCAGTTCGACACCTAACCCGGTTTCGACCAGTCGGAACCGGGTTTTGCTTAGAGAGCGGTTTTTTAGTATACTAAACCTAGTAGACAGGCTTAACACCTAGAACGCTATGGCACGAAATACCGTAATTTTCTTTTTGATTTTTGGCCTTGCTTTTTCGATTGGCCTCGGCGGCACTAACGCGCGAACCGAGAGCACAAACTACATCATCTGGGCCGACGTGTTCAGCGGTGGCGGACTGGATGTGAGTACCTCGACGAGCTACACTCTCCAAGACACGATCGGCGAGGCGATCATTTTGTCGGCGACGAGCACGGCCGCCGCCTACGGGTTGAAAGCCGGCTTCCGAGAACTCTACGCCGACCAGTACCTCACCCTCTCGGCGAGCGTCTCGTCGCTTGACTTGGGTACCTTGAGCAACCTCCGGGCGACGACCGCCAGCCATACCCTCGCCGCGGACACAAACTCACCCAGCGGTTTTACCATTACCGTGAGCGGCAGCACCCTGACCAGCGGCACCAATACGATCAGTGCGACCGGCGCGACGGCGGTCGGCTCGAGTCCCGGCTCCGAGCAGTTCGGTTTCAACCTGGTTGCTAACAGCGCGCCGGCGGCCGGCTCGAACCCCAGCGGCACGTCGCCGATCGGTTCGGCCGCCGGCCAGTACGGCGTGGCGAACAGCTTCGCCTTTCAGAGCGGCGACACCGTGGCTTCAGCCTCGGTTGACGTCAACGCCACCACCTACACCGTTTCGTACCTCGCGAACGTCAGCACGTTGACCGAGATGGGTACCTACTCGACGACGCTGACGTTTGCCGCGACCGCTAACTTCTGAAGTGATGAGCACGATTCAGGGTATCTTGCTGGTCGGATTACTCACGTCGTTCCTGACGGCGCCGGCGGCATTGGCGACGACCGTCATCTCGCCGGTCCTTGAGCTGGAGGTCGACGCCGGCACGTCGCAGCCGGGGGCGGTGAAAGTCTACAACGAAACCGATCAAGATCTCGTCTTAACCGCGAGCGTCGAGCCGTTCACCGCTCAAGGTGAGGACGGCCAGCCCCGCTACCTGCCGCCGAGTGAACAGGACAAGTACCTCGGCTGGTTTAGCCTTGCCGACCGGCAGCTGTTGCTTCGGTCGCACCAGGTGGCGATCGTGCCCTTTACCGTCACGGTGCCCGCTGATGCGGCTTCCGGCGGCTACTACGCCGCTATCTTTTGGCGAACGGACGCGAGCCGCGCCGGCGACGGGTCCGCGGTCGGCATCTCGAGCAAGGTTGGGACGCTGGTGTTGCTGACGGTCACGGGCGCGGTGATCGAGCAGGGCAGCGTCAGCTCGTTTGGCGTCGAACCCGCGTCGAACGTTTTTTTTAGCCTGCCGCTCACCTTCTCAACCCGGTTTGAAAATACCGGCAACGTTCACCTCAAACCAACCGGCACGATTGCTTTGAAGGGCTGGCTGCGCGCCGCCGAGCTGCCGTTTAACGCCGAGCAAAGGCCAGTGCTGCCGTACACCGCCCGCCGCTTCGACGTGGTCTGGGGACAGCAAAGCGACGGTAATCCGCTCCAGCAGTTCTGGCGGCAGATCAGCCAAGAGCTCCGGCTGCTTGCCGGCGGGTTCTACCATGCCACCCTTCACGTGAGCTATGGCACCGGCAGTCCCCAGCCGGTCGATCGTGAGCTGACGTTCTGGCTGGTTCCGTACCACCTCATTACCGCCGCCGTCGCCTGCGTGATCATTTTCCTGATCATCGTAAAAATTAACCGGCGGATAAAAGCTTTACCATCAGGTGCAAGTAGCAAAAGCTAAACTTTTTTTTCTGTCGTTTGCGGTCAGCCTGGCCGCTGCCGCCGCCGGGCTGCTGTTTTTAGTCGGTCGGCTGCCCGCCCAGGCGGCCAGCGCCGACGTGCTGATTAACGCTGATGTTTCGGTCCTGTGCGGCAACAACATCCGCGAGGGCAGCGAAACCTGCGACGGCGGCGCGAGCTCGGGCGTTTGCTACAACAGCAGCTGCAACAGCGACTGCACCTGCCCGGTCTGCGGCGACGGCACGATTGGCGCCGGCGAAGGGTGCGAGAGCACCAGCGACTGTCCGGCCGGTCAGACCTGCAACGCGAGCTGCGTCTGCGCCGTGCCCGGCCACGGCCCGCCATCCCCGCCGCCGCCAGCCTGCACGGTCAGCTGCGACCCCTGGGGTGCGTGCAGCAGCGGTATCCAATCCCGGAGCTGTACCAACAGCTGCAGCGGACCGTTCACCCAAACCCAAAGCTGCTTGCCGGTTTGCGGCAACGGTTTTACGGAAGCCGGCGAGGAGTGCGACGACAACAACACCGCTGCCGGCGACGGCTGCTCGTCGAGCTGCCAACTGGAGCTCGGCTGCGGCAATGGCGTGGTTGAAGCCGGCGAGGAGTGCGACGACAACAACACCGCTGCCGGCGACTGCTGCTCGTCGAGCTGCCAGGTTGAGCTCTTAATCAGCAACGTCAGCGTCAGCTCGGTTACCCGGAGTTTGGCCACGGTCAACTGGCTGACGCGCAGCTGGCAGGGCGGTACCTGCAGCTCGGTCGCGACTGGTTCGGTACTGGAGTGGGGGCGTACCGTGAGCTTGAGCGATGGTTCGGCCAGTTTGTCGGGCAGTAGCTACCGCCACCCGATTGGCGGGTTGACCGCAAACACCAGCTACTACTTTCAAATTACCGCCAGCCTCGATCGTCCAGCTGCTCCTGATTTGGTCACCAGCTATGACGGTTCTTGGCTGACATCAGGCGGCGTCGAAAACTGCAACAACGGCCTTGATGACGATCATGACGGTTTCTGCGACTACGCCGCTTCAACCTGCACCGACGGTTCGGTCGCCGGCGACCCCAACTGCGCCTGTGCGCCCGATTTTTTGTGTGCGCCCGGCGCCTGCCAGCCCGACGGCCTGCGGGTCGTAACCTGTGAAGACCAGACAACACCAACCTGCCAGCCAGGCTACCAGTACCAGGAGGGCTGCGGTGTCTGTACCGGTGTCGTCTGCGGCGGCTGCCAGCAGCTCGACCCGCAGACCTGCAGCTGTATTGATGTGGCCAACTGCTGCGGTAACCAGAGCTGCGAACCGCCTGGCGAGGACCCCTACCGTTGCGCGCTCGATTGTCCGGTCAGCTGCCTCTCGGAATGGGACTGCGGCGGCTGGCAGCCGGCTGACTGCCCGGCCGCCGGCGTTCAGACGCGCGACTGCTTCGACCGTAACGCCTGCGCCGTGCCGATTATAGAGCCCGATACCCAGCGCAGCTGCGGCGGCGTCTGCCCGGGCCTCGAGTGCGGCGCTGGTGAAATCATCAACATTACCCAGTGCGTCTGCGAACGGATCGTGCCGTTCTGCGGCAACGCCGTCTGTGAGGCGGGGGAGAGCTTGAGCGCCTGTCCCCAGGACTGCGTTGAAATTTGCGAGCCGAGCTGGACCTGCTTAGGGTGGGGATCGTGTCAGGCCGGTTCGCAATCGCGCGAGTGCTACGACCTGAATGGCTGTGACCTTGACCTTGGTCGGCCGCCGGAGGTTCGTTCGTGCCAGCCTGGCTGCGACGTCGCCTGCGGCGTCTGTCAGAGCCTTGACCTTGCTAGCTGCAGCTGCGCGCCGACCGTCGAGTGCTGCGGGAACCGTATCTGCGAAGAAGACGAAGCCACCTGGTCGTGCGCGGTTGACTGCGGTATCCCGCCGACCGTTTCGCGGCCGCTGCCGGCTTGCCTCGACGGGCTGGATAACGATCGCGACGGGCTGCCTGACTACCTGGCCGACCCGGGCTGCGCCAAACCGTCGGACCGCAGTGAGCGTAACATCACCGAATCGGCCGGCGCCATCGGTACGCTGTTCCGAGAGGCGGTTCTGGACAATCTGATTGTTGAGACGATCAATGAGCAGCTGGCGGCGCCGCTCTTGATGACGGCGGTCGTGGTCAATAGCTTCTCGATGCTGCCGCTCTTTACCTTCCTATCCTACCTGCGCTTCCTTTTCACCGAACCGTTCGCGCTCCTCTTGCGTCGCCGGAAACAGTGGGGGGTGGTCTACAACGCTATCACCAAAGAGCCGATTGACCTCGCCATCGTCAGGCTCTACCGTACGGCTGACAACCGGCCGATCCGTTCGCAGGTCACCGACCAGCAGGGCCGCTACAGCTTTATCGTCCCGCCGGGCCGGTACTACCTCACCGTTACCAAACCGACGTTTACCTTCCCCACGGCGCTGCTCAAGGGTAAGTATGAAGACGTCAGGCACCTCAACCTCTACCACGGCGAGCCGATTGAGATCCAACGCTCCAGCCTGCCGATTACCGCTAACATCCCCCTGGATTCACCCGAAGACAGCCGTCAGCCGGCCAAGCTTATTTTTCAATACTTCCGGCGCAAGCTCCAGTACGCCATCGCTTTTTCCGGGGTACCGCTGGCGGCGTTGTCACTGGCCATCAGCCCCTCTGGCATAACCTTAAGCCTCTTCGGAGTTCACTGCCTGCTCTATGGGCTGTTCCGACGGTTGGCGTATGTTCGGCCAGCCAAGAGCTGGGGCGTGGTCTATGACCAGGCGAACCGGACGCCGATTCGTTTGGCCGTTGTTCGAATCTATGATCAGGAACACCACCGGCTGGTCGAGAGCCGAATCACTGACCGTCATGGCCGCTACGCCTTTTTGGTCGACCATAACTGGTACTACCTGACCGCTGAAAAACCCGGCTACCGGCCGCGAAGGACCGGTGACCTTAACTTGATTGAAAAAGGAAGAGCGGGCATCGTTAATTTTGATATCAATCTGGAACGCGGTACCGGCCCGAGCCTGCCGCCGCCACCGCCGAGTGTTCCGACCCAGAGTCCGCCGCCCGTCGCACCCCCGCCGGCTAGCGAAGTCGGCCGCCAGTCGTTGGAAGATATTATGAAATTGAAACCGCCGGCCAGCTTTTAGCTTATAGCGGTTAGCTTTTAGAAGTTGCTTGCTCTAAAAGCTATAAGCTAACGGCTGAAAGCTCGTCTTAATTAAGGTAAGCTATATGATCGAAACAAAGCGTCAAGCCGTTCACATCGGCTTACTCATCATCGCGTTACTGCTCAAGTATCTGACGCGCTGGCAGGCGGTGGCCGTGCTGGGGGTGCTCTTGTTGGTCGCGCTGTTTGTCATGCCGCAGCTTACCATCCGTTCGCACTTCTACCGCGAGCTCGAGCGACGCTACTCGGCCGGCGCGGTACTCTACGTGCTGGTGCTCTTGGTGCTGCTGCTCGTTTTTCCGCTGCCGGTTGTCGCGGCGAGCTGGGCGATTCTGGCGCTGGGGGATGGTGCCGCCACGCTGATCGGCACGCACTTCAAAGCCAACGCCCTGCCCTGGAACCCGGAGAAGACCTTCGCCGGCAGCATAGCGTTTTTGGTTTTCGGGACGCTCGGCGCGTCAGCCCTGCTCTGGTGGATGCTGCCGGCGCTGGAGTGGCGGTCGGTGCTGTTCTTGGGGGTTAAGACGACGATGGTGGCGGCAATCGTCGAGAGCCTGCCGTGGAAAATTAACGACAACATCACCGTGCCGCTGGCCAGCGCGGTCGTGCTGTCGTTATTAATGGCATAAAAAAATCAAAAATCAAAAACCAAAGCGACAAATCAAAGCTCAAAGCTTTGACCTTTAAGCTGTACCTTTGATTTTTTATTTTTGATTTTTAATTTCCTTGCGGTGCTTGCCAAAAAGCTCAAAAACAGATAAGCTACTAACTACACTACCCCTTTTTCGACCTATGCCTACTAACGACCTCATGGAAAAACTCGTCTCACTGTGCAAACGGCGGGGTTTTTTGTTTCCGTCTTCGGAAATCTACGGCGGGCTCAACTCGTTTTACGACTACGGCCCGCTGGGCGTTGAGCTGAAAAACAACGTCAAGCGGCTGTGGTGGCAGTCGATGGTCCAGCGCCGCGACGACGTGGTTGGCCTCGACGCGGCAATCCTGATGCACCCCAAGGTTTGGGAGGCGTCGGGCCACCTGCAGAACTTCACCGACCCGCTCGTTGACTGTAAGCAGTGCAAGCGCCGGTTCCGGGCTGACCACCTTTTGGAGGCTACCGGCAGCAAGCCTGACCTCGGCACGATGAAGACGCCGGCCGGGTTGCCTAAGGTTTGTCCCGAGTGCGGCGGCGAGCTGACCGAGCCGCGGAGGTTCAACCTCATGTTCAAGACGTTCATGGGGCCCCTTGAGGAAGCGTCATCGGTGGTCTACCTCCGACCCGAGACCGCCCAGGGCATTTTCGTCAACTTTAAAAACGTCAGGGATACGATGCGGCCCAAGCTGCCGTTTGGCATCGCCCAGATCGGCAAGGCATTCCGCAACGAAATTACGCCCGGCAACTTCATTTTCCGGACCCGCGAGTTCGAGCAGATGGAGTGCGAGTACTTCTGTCACCCCAGGGAAGCGGACCGCTGGTACGACTACTGGCGGCAGGAGCGCTTCAACTGGTACGTTGACGTTTTAGGTATTAATAAGAAAAAGCTGCGGCTGCGCGATCATAAGCGGGATGAGCTGGCCCACTACGCCAAGGCCTGCGCCGACGTCGAGTACCAGTTCCCGTTCAGCGGCTGGTCCGAGCTCGAGGGCATCGCCAACCGCCAGGACTTTGACCTCAAGCAGCACGCTACTTTTTCCGGCCAGGACCTCGAGGTAACGGATGAAGCGGGCAAGAAGTTCACGCCCTACGTCATCGAGCCCTCGGCCGGTGCCGACCGCGCGACCCTCACGGTGCTGGTTGACGCCTACACCGAAGTCGAGGGCGGCCGGACCACCACCACCGAATCGAACAAAGAGCTCGAGGTGGTGATGCGTTTCGACAAAAAAGTGGCGCCGATTAAGGTCGCGGTGTTACCGCTCTCCAAGAAAGAAACGCTCGCTCGCCCCGCCCGGGAAATTTTTGACGCGCTGCGGTCGCGCTGGACCTGCACCTACGACGAAGTCGCTTCGATCGGCCGCCGCTACCGCCGCCAGGACGAGATCGGCACACCCTACTGCGTGACGGTTGACTTTGAGACACTCGAAGACAAGAAGGTTACGGTCCGCGCCCGGGACTCGATGAAGCAGGAACGGATTGGTATTGAGGAACTGGAGGATTACTTTAAAGATAACCTCTAAGCTTAAAAATCAAAAACCAAAAATCAAAGCGACAAATCAAAGCTCAAAGCTTTGACCTTTAAGCTGTACCTTTGATTTTTTATTTTTGATTTATTGTATGTACACCAAAATAAAGCTCAAAAATGGCCTCACCCTCATCACCGCCCCGCTCAAGGAAACCAAGGCGGCGACGGTTTTGGTTTTGCTGCCCGTCGGCTCGCGCCACGAGACCAAAGCCACCAACGGCATCTCGCACTTCATTGAGCACCTGATGTTTAAGGGCACCACGAAGCGGCCGACCAGCCTTGATCTGACTAAAGAGCTCGACGCGGTCGGCGCCGAGTACAACGCGTTCACCAGCAAGGACCACACCGGCTACTACGTCAAGCTGGCCGCAGACCACCTGGAGCTCGCGTTTGACATCTTGTCCGACATGCTGCTGCACGCGACGTTCCCCGCGCCGGAGATTACCAAAGAGCGGGGCGTCATCGTCGAAGAGATTAACATGTACGAAGACAACCCGCTGATTCATATCGAGACGCTGTTCGAGCAGCTGGTGTTCGAGCCCCATCCGCTCGGCTGGCCGATTTCCGGTCCGCGGTCGGTGATTACGACCATTCCCCGGTTCAGGCTGCTGGCTTACAAAGACGCGTTCTACCAGCCGCGCAATATGGTGCTGACCGTTGCCGGCAGCTTCAACCAGCGCCGGGTCGTTTCGCTGGCGGAGCGGTACTTCAGCGCGGCCGGAGCACGGTCCCGGCGCCCATCGCTCAACGCGGTTCATCTGACCCAGACGAAGCCACGAGCTACCACCATGTACAAAAAAACCCAGCAGGTGCAGCTGTGTTTGGGGTTTCCTGGTTACGCGTTGTCTGACCAAAACATCTTCGCGCTCTCGCTTCTGGCAATCATCCTGGGCGGCAACATGAGCTCGCGGCTTTTTACCGTCATCCGTGAGCAGCACGGGCTGGCCTACAACATTCGGGCCGGCGCCCACGCCTACCAGGATACCGGCGCGTTCGTGGTGCAGGCCGGCGTTGATCGCCGGCGGCTGAATCAGGCCATTACCTTGATTCTCCAGGAGCTTGGCCGGGTCAAGCGCGAGGCCGTGACCGCCAAGGAGCTCACTGACGCCAAAGAGTTTCTGCGCGGAAAATTAGTCCTCGATTTGGAAGACTCGGAGAGCGTCGCCGACTGGTTCGGTAAGCAGCAACTGCTGCTGGGCAAGCTTTACACGCCGCAGCAGCGCCTGAAAAAAATCTTTGCGGTCACCGCACCGCAAATCCAGCGTGTCGCCCGTGACGTCATCACGAGCCGGCGGCTCAACCTCGCGCTGATTGGTCCCTACCGAAACGGTCAGCCATTTACCAAACTCCTTAAAGTTTAACCCACCAGGTACACGGCCAGCAGCAAAAAAAATATCGCCTGGATAAAAAACCCCTGCACCGGTGGCAGCGGTTTTTTGATGATCGCCGTGTGAGCCCAATCGTTCACACGATGGTTCCACTCAATGAGGCGGCTTCGGGTTACGAGGTATACGCCGTTGAGGATGTCAGGCAGGAGGCTGCCGACGATGGCCGCGCCGGTCGCCGGCGTCAGCGCGATTGCGCCACGGCCAAGCAAGAACCAGAGCCAGCCGAGCATAATCAGCGCGTCGAGGGCGGCAATTTTGGTGAAGGCAACGAGGAAAGCCCGGCGCGGCAGGTTGGTGAGCAGCTCGTCATCACCGTGCGGAATCATATCGAGCAGGTAATGCGAAAGCCACCCCAGCGCGAAGGCCAGGGTGGGGGAATGAATTTGCTCGGCGATGAGGACCGCCGCGGTCGCGTGGCTGGTGAGAAACATCTTAGACGAGCGGCCTGATTAAGGTCAGTAGTGTCAGCAGCTGGGTGAGGTGGCCCGCCACCAGCGAAATTTTTTGTCGCTTGGGGTTGTAGTGGAGCGTGTTGTGAAGTTTCTGGAAGCGCTGCAGCGGTTTAATCTTGGGAAACATAAAGGCGAAAATTTGGAGCACGTCGGGCGCGATGCTGCCGATAATTCCCCAGAGGATCGAAGGGGTGATGAAGTGCAGATTGTTGGTCAGCAGTGCGCCGGCGACCACGGTACTTACGCACAGGTCGAGGTAAACAATGGCCACGATTTTATCGAAGTACCGCCGCCGGATTTGTTTAATTGAGAGGTCTTCAATCGGCAGCTGGCCGTCGCGGTGTGGCACCATATCGAGCAGGAAGTGGGAGAAGAAGCCGACGACGAACGCGATTAATGAACTGTTGGTGTAGCTGCCGATGAGCACACCGGCAGTGGCATGAATGGAGAGGTACATATTCGCTCGGGCGAATGGTTTTTAGTTATGAGCTTTGAGTTTTAGATTTGAGGAAATGATAGTTTCAGTATAGCACGGGCAGCGCGAGGTAGGGTAGGTCTTGCTTGTGCATTGCCTTAAAAATGAGCGTTAGTAAGCCAAAATCCTGCCTCATGATCAGGCCTATCGTATGTGGTGGTATGAGATTACGTCTAGCTGATTCGGTTGAGCTCTTTCTCGGCTTCTTTACTCAATTTGAGAAATTCAGCCAGCTCAAACGGAGTCATCTTTTTTGGTTTAAAGTCTTTGATGCACAAGACGCCCACCGGCAAACGGCTGCTGCTTTCGCACAGCGCCTTTCCGACATAGAACCGAATCCCTTGTTTGGTGACGAGGGGTTGTCAACAAATCTTTCATCTTTGAGGGTATCTTCAACGATAAAAATGTAGTCAACCAACAGCGCATGGCCGAAAAAGAAACCGATCGGTCGCCTGCCTTAGCCCCTATTCCATGGCAAGACTTAAACCACTCCCGGTCGGAATCAATCAAGGATATCGTTGAGCTCGGAACCTGAAAGACCTCTATCGCCTCCTTGGTTATTTTGATCAAACCTTTCCTCGGGGTCGGTGTTGAGTATGCCAAGCCTCTTGAGCGCTTCCAGTCGCGCCTTTTCGTACTCAGGGATCGGCGCCTTCTCCGTATATGTTTTCCATTAAAGATATATGCTTTTGGTAGTATGTTCGTCCTGCGAACCGGTACGAGGCATGTTTTGAGTTTGAGTTGGCAGGAGCGTCTAGTTTAGTTACTCCATTATACCAGACGACTCAAGGCAAGGCAAGTTGGTCATTAAAAAACACCACCTGGCAGTGGCATGTCCGTTTGGTAAAATAGTTTTTAGTAGTTCGTTTGAGGTTTTTAGAAAAAGTTAAAAATTTACACTCTGCAATGAGGCCGAAGACTTTTGGTAGCGGCGGAGGGACTCGAACCCCCGACCCAAGGATTATGATTCCTCTGCTCTACCGACTGAGCTACGCCGCCTTGGTTGCGGGGGCGGGAGTTGCACCCGCGACCTCCAGGTTATGGGCCTGGCGAGCTGCTACTGCTCTACCCCGCGTCGTTAATAGCTATTAATTTTTAACCAGTAACAATTAGCTAATCCACTATACCGTGAGTGTGGCTTTTTGTCAAGCTAAACTCAAAACGAAAGTTGATTTTTACCTTCTGATTTTAGTTAGACGCGGGTATAAATACATTGGTGCCGGAGGAGAGACTCGAACTCTCATGGATTGCTCCACACGATTTTGAGTCGTGCGCGTATACCAATTTCGCCACTCCGGCTCGTTAGCCTACGGTGGAGTATACTTATTTTTAAAAAAATTGTCAAAGCGCTCATTTTCTACTATAATACCAGTATGTCGCAGACGATTGCCATCGTCAACCAGAAAGGCGGCGTCGGTAAAACGACGACCGCGATTAACCTCGGGGCGTACCTGGCGTGGCTGGGGAAGTTCGTCCTGCTGGTTGACCTTGATCCCCAAGCTAACGCCAGTTCGGCGCTGGGTATTAACCACCAGACGATCACCAAAGGCGTCTACCACGGGCTGGCCGATGATGTTTCGTTCCGGGACGTCATCGTGGGGACCGGCCACCAGGGCTACAAGCTAGCGCCGGCGACGCCTGATCTGGCTGGCGCCCGCATCGAGCTGGTACCGCTGGAAGACCGCGAGTACCGGCTGCGAAACGCCCTGCTGGAGGTGCGAAACGACTACGACTACATCATCATCGACTGCCCGCCGTCGCTCGATCTACTGACCATCAACGGCCTCGTCGCCGCCGACGCGGTGCTGATCCCTGTCCAGGCCGAGTACCTCGCCCTCGAGGGGCTGGGCCAGCTGCTCAACACCTTTAACTTAGTCAAGGAAAACCTTCAGCCGGAGCTCTCGATCCTCGGCGCGGTGCTGACGATGCACGACGGCCGCAACCGGCTCTCGAACCAGGTCTTCGCCGAGCTCAAGGAGCACTCACCCTTCCACGTCTTTGAGACGGTGATTCCCCGCAACGTCCGGCTGACCGAGTCGCCCAGCTACGGCCAGACCATTTTAGCCTACGACGCCAGCTCGAAGGGCGCGAAGGCCTACGAGCAGCTGGCGCGGGAAATTTTGCTGCGGGGACAAACCCCTGGCTAATTTCCAATTTTGAATTTTAAATTTTGATTCAATGTTTAAGGTTTTAATGTTTCAAAAATTTAAATTCAATCATTCAAAATTGAATCAAAATTCGAAATTAAAAATTCAAAATTGAACTTTATGGCATCAGGAGGACTCGGTCGGGGACTGGGCTCGCTCATCCCCAGCAAAATTAAAAAAGAGGTACTGCCAGCGGGCTCGCAGGTGCTGGTGGGTGAGAGCGCTATCCTGGACGTTGAGGTCGGTAAGATTAAGCCGAACCCGCACCAGCCGCGGCGCGACTTCAGCCACGAGGCGCTCGAAGAGCTGATTCTATCAATCAAGGAACACGGTATTCTCCAGCCGCTGATTGCCAGCCGCGACGGCGACCGTTTTCAGCTGATCGCCGGCGAACGGCGGCTGCGCGCCGCCGAGATGGCCGGCTTAACAACCGTGCCGCTCATCGTGCGGCAGGCTGAAGAGCAGCAGCAGCTCGAGCTGGCGCTGGTGGAAAATATCCAGCGCCGCAATCTGAACCCGATTGAGGAAGCGGTTTCGTACCAGCGGCTGATTGATGAGTTTAACCTCACCCAAGAGGCGGTGGCGAAGCGGGTCGGCAAGAGCCGGACGGTGATCACCAACAACCTGCGGCTGCTCGCGCTGCCGACCGAAATCCAAAAGGCGCTGGTGGACGGCAAAATTTCCTACAGCACCGCGCGGGTCATCGCCGGCTTGCCGGCCGAGAAGCGGCTTGATTTTTTTCATGCCGCCATCAAAAACGATCTGACCGTCCGGGCGGTTGAAGGCGAGGCCAAGAAGGTCGCGGTCCGGCGGCACTTCCGCAAGGTCAAAGATCCCGAGCTCCAGGCCCAAGAAGAGGCGCTCCAGCAGGCGCTGGGTACCAAGGTGAGCATTAAAAAAACCGGCAGCAGCGGCTCGATTACCATTGAGTTTTACTCGGACGAGGAGCTGGCGGGGTTGCTCGCCAAGTTCGAACGAGCCGACTAACGCCGCGGAGCGTTAGCTCTGATTTTCGCTTTGGCGGCGGTGGTTTTAGCAAACCGGAGCCAGTCGCGGCTCGGTCCCTTACGATTTTTATCGGTGATGATCTCGCAGACATCACCGCTTTTTAGCGCCGTGTCGAGGCTGACGAGCTGGTTGTTGATCCGGGCGCCGGCGCAGTGGTCGCCGATGAAGGTGTGGACGTGGTAGGCGAAATCAACCGGCGTGGCGGCTTCGGGCAGGTCGATGACGTCGCCCTTCGGGGTGAAGACGAAAATCCGGTTACCGAAGGCGTCGAGTGTCAGTGAAGTGAGGTACAGCTGGCTGTCAGAGATTTCTTTCTGCCAGCTGACCAAATCCTCGATCCACTTGAGCTTTTTGGGCAGGGTATGGCCGCGGTCGCCGATGCGCCGCCAGTTGGCGCGGTCGCCGGCTTCCTTGTAGTACCAGTGAGCGGCGATACCGTACTCGGCCTGGGCGTGCATCTGCGGCGTGCGGATTTGAATCTCGACGATTTTTCCTTCGGGGCCGAACACGGTGGTGTGCAGCGACCGGTAGCCGTTGGGTTTTGGCTGGGAGATGAAATCTTTCACCCGGCCCCGCAACGGCTTCCAGAGCTGGTGGACGATGCCCAGTACGTGGTAGCAGTCAGCGACGCTGGGAACAATCACCCGGGCCGCGACGAGGTCGTAGATTTTAGAAACGTCTCGGTCGTAGGGAGCTTTCAGCAGCTTATGGTACAAGCTGTAGATGCGTTTAGGCCGGCCGCTAATCGAAACCACCTTGAGCTTCTTATCGGCCAGCTCTTTGGCGAGAACCTTAATGACGCGCTCGATGTACTCTTTTTTGAGCTCGACCTTGGGCAGAATCTCACGTTGCATCCACTCAAAGGCTTCGGGGTTAACGTAAGGAAACGATTGGTCCTCAATCTCACCTTTAATTTGGCCCATGCCGAGCCGGTCGGCGATCGGGGCGTAGATTTCCAGGCTCTCCTCGGCGATGCGCCGCTGCTTTTTGGCCGGCAGGTACTGGAGCGTCTCGAGGTTGTGGAGCCGATCGGCCATCTTGATGACGATGGTGCGGATGTCTTGAGCCATCGAGATGAACATCTTGCGCAGGTTTTCCGAGTAGCGCTCAATGCCGCGGTACTTAATCTTACCCAGCTTGGTGATGCCGGCGACCAGCGTCGCCACCTCTGACCCAAAGTTTTTTTCGATGTCAACCAGGCTGAAAGCGGTGTCTTCAGGCACGTCGTGGAGCAGGCCGGCGATGATGGTTTCCTGATCCATCCCCATCTGGGCCAGGGTGATGGCGGTCGCCAGGCAGTGCTCGATGTAGGGCCCGCCGGACTTGCGCGTCTGGCCTCGGTGCGCTTCTTGGGCGTACTCAAACGCGAGCTTGACCATATCAAGGTCAACGGTCTGACGATTGCGGCGCAGGTTGCCGATCACTGGAATCCGCGAACCGGGCTGCTTGCCGCTGGCTTTGATTGCTTTGAGCAGGTCGTCGAGCGTTGGCATAGTGGTGCTTAGTAAGTCAGTAGCGGTAACAGCTAAAAGCTCGCTTTCGCTTTTGTCTCATCTAGGCTATACTAGAAGTATCTTTTATAATAAGAGAAAGTAAGCAGAAAATCAACTATGTCCAGTAGTGATCCCTCACCTTATGGGGCGGGATGGAATCACTACCTGGCAGACCTCTTA
>MHIL01000028.1:0-1198 GCA_001817495.1 Candidatus Buchananbacteria bacterium RIFCSPHIGHO2_02_FULL_56_16 | reverse complement strand
GGCAGGTGGATCGCATCATACGGCGGTACCGACGCTCTCCCGGTACTCGCGCGACCTGACCCAGATGGCGACCGACGGTAAGCTCGACCCGGTGGTTGGCCGCGACGAAGAGATCGAGCGGGTGATTCAGGTGCTGTCGCGCCGGACCAAAAACAACCCGGTGCTGATCGGTAAGCCGGGGGTGGGTAAAACCGCCATTGCCGAAGGTCTCGCCCAGCTCATCGCCCAGCAGAAAGTGCCCCAGGCCCTGCAGCACAAGCGGGTGCTCGCCCTCGACCTGCCGGCGATTATCTCCGGCACCAAGTACCGCGGTGAGTTTGAGCAGCGGCTCAAAAAAATCGCCGATGAAATCACCGCCGCCAAGCGCAGCATCATTTTGTTTATTGATGAAATTCATACCTTGGCTGAAGCCGGTGGGGCTGAAGGCTCGATTGACGCCGACGATATCCTTAAGCCGGCGCTGGCCCGCGGCGACCTGCAGGTGATTGGCGCAACCACCGCCCAGGAGTACAAAGAGTTCATCGAAAAAGACGTCACCCTCGACCGGCGGCTGCACCCGATCCTGGTTGACGAGCCAACCAACGAAGAAACCGTCGAGATTCTGACCGGCATCAAGCAGCGCTACGAGCAGTACCACAAGGTCAACATCACCCAGGAAGCGATTCTGACCGCGGTCCACCTGGCAGCCGAGCACATCAAGGGCAAGGCGTTCCCCGACAAGGCGATTGACCTGATGGACGAGGCGGCGGCCAAGGTCAGCATCGCCCACACCAACGGTCAGCCTAAAGAGCACTGGCCGCTGGTCGGCGTGGCCGAGGTCCAGGCGGTGATGCAGGAGTGGCTGGAGAACAAGGAGATATAGCTGCCAGCTTCTAGAGACCGCTTCCCCCTCTCTCCCACCAGGGGAGAGAGGAGTTCTAGGTGAAGACGGCTTAGAGTAGGCCCCTCTCCCCTGGTGGGAGAGGGTCGTCCCTCCCTTTCTGCATTTCGTTGACGATACAGAAAGGGAGGGACGGGGTGAGGGGGAAAAAGTGATATGCCATTCTCGATTAGCGATTTGCTCTTATCCGCCGTCGTTTCTTTGACAATTTCCGTTAGATGTGCTATACTGATTACAGTGAGCTCTTAATAGAGCCAAAAAGCCCCAAGATCATCAACGGGCAGAAACAAAAACAAAAACGAACATGATTAGTTGTAG
>MHIL01000027.1:32339-38833 GCA_001817495.1 Candidatus Buchananbacteria bacterium RIFCSPHIGHO2_02_FULL_56_16 | reverse complement strand
AGCTGCGCGTTACCTCGGGCTGGGGCCTGCAGGCTGACGGCCGGTGGGGTATCAAAGGTTTTAACAAAGCTGGCAACACCCTGGGGCTGTTTGAGGTGGAGGCGTACGGCAGCACGGTGCAAGTTGCTCCGCCGCTCGCGGTATCGCTCTCCAACGAAGTGGTGGCGCAGACGGTTGTGGCCGGCTCAAAGGGAGTTACGGCCGCAAAAATTATTTTGAATGCGACGCAGGCTAAAGAACCGATCGCGGTCAGGTCAGTAACCTTTACAGTGACCACCGGTGGCAACGCTAATCCATCACAATTGTCAAACTTTTCAATTTTTAACGGAGATACTGAACTGGTTTCGACGACTGACCCGGATAGTCAAACTGCGGCGAATACGACCGCGGGCGGGACGGCAAAGGTAACCTTTACCTTGAGTGCGCCCGTGATCGTTCCGATCGGTGGCAGCACGGTCCTGACGGTGAGAAACGATATTGCGACCGCGGCTACTGCCGGCACCTACGCGGTTGGTTTGCAAGGACCAAACCCGGTCGTTGCCGTGGGAAGCAACAGCCAAACACCGGCCGCCATCACCTACCAGTTCAGCAGCGGTGCGACGATGACGCTTGCTGCGAGCGGCGCGCTCACCGTTACGGCTGACGGTTCAACCCCATCCGCACGGTTGATACCGGCGAACTCCAATGGGCTGACCGTGGCCGTGCTCAAGGCGACCGCTCAACATGAAGACCTCTCTATTGAGTTGATGTACCTGACGGCGAAACAAGTTAACGGCGGCGGTTGGGATCAGGCCAAGAAGCTCTACGTCTACAACGGCAGCACGCTGCTCAAAGAGGTAATGCCGACGTCGTCTGATGCCGCTAACCGGACGACCCTGCTTGACTTCCGTGCGCAACCAGTCATTATTCCCAAAGACGGCTCGGTCGTCCTGACGTTTAAGGTGGATACTCCCGACGTTAACTATGAACGGTTCACCAATGCCAGTTCGTTCCAGGGCTTTCAGCTCAAGGTGAACGCGGCCGGTGATATCGTTGCCAAAGGTCACCAGTCAGGGACCGAGTTGACGTTGGCTGACAAAACGGTTACCGCAGCCAGCGGCAACAAGATGTACTTGGTTCGCAGCGTCCCGACGGTCACCACCGACGACCAGTTATGGGACGGTGTCCACTCAAAGACGCTGACCGGCGGCACGACCAGTGGTGCCGTGCTCTACCGATTCAAGGTGAGCGCCGACAGCGCCGGAGCCGTCGGGTTGTTTCGGGTTCAATTTTTAATCACTACCAGTACGGCCACCGTTAACAACATGCAGCTCTACTCTGGCGGTGTGCTTGTCGCGACGGCATCTAATTCGGAGGTGATACCCTATTCACTTGGGTTATTACCCAGGGGAGCAAGCATGTACGACTTCTTTCTCACAACCGACGGTAAAATTCCGAACGCTCGGCTTAATAACCTCTTGCCGCCCCTGGCTAGCATCGCCGCCGGTAGTTCTCGTACTTATGAGTTACGCGGTGACACTTCCTGCCTCGCGATAAACTGTAGCGGCGGCGGGCAGTCCGGTTCGGTTAGCGTCCAGCTCTTAGGCGACGGAGCTCCCATTACCATTACAGGCTGGTCTAAAGAATCCTACCAAGACTGGTTTCGGACTGGGATCTGGTGGTCCGCTCCGTTCGAGGCATCAAGGTGGATCGCCCTTTCTAAGTATAGTAATGAAAACCCCCATGAGGCGAGCTTGATCTGGACCGACTTCTGGCGGACGCCAACGCAAGAATTTGCTTCAACAACCGCGTCCAACACCGAGCAGTGGTTCAATGGGTTTCTCGTACCGACGGCGAATGGCGGTACCCTTCCGGCAACATCCAGCCCGGCCGTCATCTCCAGATAGCCCGCGAAACTCAGATCTTGACAAAATCTAATACCCGTGCTAGTATACCCTTGATGCTAGGGTACAAATCCTAGAAACCGGAAAACACCTCGTGGCTCACGCTGTCGAGGTGTTTTCTTTACCCCGCACCTTTTGGAAAAAGGTGCGGGGGTTATGCCATCGTCATTGCGAGCGAGGCTATGAACCAGCCATGAGAGCGAAGCAATCTAACGCCCAGTGTCATTGCGAGCGGTACGCCGCCCAGTCTTGAGAGCGAAGCAATCTCAAGTGAAGGCAGCTTGCTTCGTCGTTCTTCTTCGACGGTCTCAAGACACTCCTCGCAATGACGCTGCGTGGCAGCTTGCTTCGTCGCTCCTTTTTGGCAAGTGCGATGTCGCTCCTCGCAATGACAGACTGCCTTGCCATACGCCGACAACCTCTGCTACAATACCTCTGCGGCCCGAGGTGAGACCCCTAGCATCAACAAGGTTTCGGGGTTTACTCACTCTCGGCCGCATGCTATACTGGACAGATAGGATTCACTCTATGGCGGGAACTCAAGATAAACCAGTACGCGATTCTCAAGCACGGTTTTAGCCGTGCTTTTTTGCATGAAACATGGAACATGAAGCCTGAAACCCGCAAAGTTTCAGGTTTCAAGAATATATGTCCGGAAAACAACTGCGTAGAACCAGGCGCACGGTACCTCATCCCTCCATGCCGACCGTAACCAAAACGAAAATCAAGGCCACCCTTCAGCAGACCGCGCTGGTTGGTATTGCTGCCGTCGCGATCGGCGCGCTGCTGGGCACGTTCACGGCCAGCTTTGCCGTCGGAGTAACTCCCCGGGTTAAGATTGCCGCGACGACCGGCCCGAGGTGCGCCAATTCGGCCAACATCGCCTGTGGCAAGACGGTAGCGTACGCCGTGCCTGCCGCCACCAGCCGCGGCTACTTGCTGGAACGGCTGACCGACGGCAACAGCGCAACGTTCACCTACGCGTCGGGCGGCTTGTTTGGCTATGAAGTTAACCTCGGACAGGCTACGCCGGTCGCCGAGGTGCGGGTAACCTGGGGCAAGTGGGGCCTGACCTTCTCGCCTGACGGTAAGTCGTACATGCAAGACTACTACGTTTACGCACTCGTTGGTGATAGGTGGGAGCTCATTGAGGGCAGCGACAATGGACCGTACGTGAAGCTCTCGGTTATGGTGCTACCGCAGCCAGTCATAGCGACCAAGATTCGAATTACCTCAGGCTGGGGATTGCAAGCGGATCATCAGTGGGGGACGAACGGGTTTCACCGCTCGAGCCAGTTGCTCGGGGTGCTGGAGCTCGAGGCCTACGCCACGCCGGCCCAACCAACCAGCGCGGTTGAGCTGCTATCCGACGGTTCCTTTGAGGCCGGGGTGAGTACTTACCGAAATGACAACCTGCAAGCGTTCACCGCCGTGACCACCTACCCGCGAATTGGCTCAAAGGCGGCCAAGCTCACGTTCAAACGGTACGGGGTAACCTGGGGCGGCGTCGCGAGACGTTTCACCGTTGGCACTGGCCCGGGCCAGCTCAAACCGGGTACGAGCTATCAGCTTTCGAGCTGGATTCGGCTGGGAAAGGTTGGAAAATTTTCCCAGCTCGCCAGCCGGGCGGTGTTAAAAAACGTCGCCTACCTGGGCGCGAACGTGGGAACGCGGACCGACACTGAGTGGCACCGCAGCGTGGTGTACTTCGTAACGCCTACGCAGGCAGAGATCACCGCCAACCCTGCCTGGGCTTCGATTGATGTGTATCCAGCCTGGGGAATGCGCCGCGTGGCCGAGCCGGTTGAGGCGTTCCTCGACGACGTCTCGCTGCGGGAAGGCCGTTCAAACGTTCAGCTCGACGCTTCATTTTCGCCGCTGCCGTTGCCTCTGCCGACGGTGGGTGTCGGCAGCATCAACGTCGTGCTTGGCCGGCTGGTGCTGGACGCCGGCGGGTCAAGTGAAGACGTAGAGCTGGGCGATATCACGCTCGCCGTGCAGACCCAGTCGCCGGCCGCGCCGACGAACGGCTACGGTTTTCGGCTGCTCGATGAGCGGGGAAATATTGTTACCAACAGCGAGAACCCGACGGTTTCAACACCGGGCGGCAAGGATACGCTCTTCTTTTCGCTCGAAGACATAACCGTGACGGTGCCGAAAGACGGCAGCCGGGTGCTGACGGTGGTAGGAAATTTTATTGACGAGGCCGACGGCGGCAGCTACCGCGTCGGTGTTAGCGGCACGTCGGTGAGCGATGCCAGCGGGACAGCCAGCGGTTCTGCCGCGAGCACTGCAAGCGCCGGGAAAGGCGGGACAACTAGCGGCGTTGGGGTTAATACTTCAGCACCTGCGGATGGGGGTGGATCAGGAGATGGTACGGGAGACGGTGGCGGCACCGGCGGAGGGGGCTCTGGCAGCAGAGGCAACGGCAATGCCTGCGTCAAGCCGCACGTCGACGATGACATCATGAGAATTGTTAACCAAGAAGCGCCAACGTGCGATAAACTTACGCTGCCGGATCCGTGGCCTGGTGACAACAGTCTGGGGGTGTGGCTGATACGGACATTTAAGTATGAGGACTTATCGGCTGTGCCAGGGATCAATGATCCCAACGGGAAGAAAACATGCGAAGGTGAATGGCCTAGTCCGAATGAAGGCGGTTTTATCGGCTGCGAACAGAAAATTATTAAAAGCGACTCCTCTTACTCGGGTTACTTTAAAGCCTGGGAGGCAACGGAACCGGTTGGCGGGCCGACTTGTACTGACTGCTGTGTAACGAGTAAGGAAAAGAAGGCGGGGACGGCGATAACGAAAGCGATACCGTTTAACCCGAATACGCACAAGTGCTGCAGCATGACTTCGAGTAACGGTCAGGAGAAAGATGCCGACGTCAAAGTTGAGAGCTATGTCATTCCAAAATGCGATCCGGTGGAATCAGACTGCAACCGCAACGCGCCGGCTAACTGTGGCGACCGTATCGAGGTCGGGGTTCCCCTAAGTGACGGCTGCTGCCCCTACGGCGACGACCACGGCGGCAAAGACGGCAAGATCGATGTGTTCATCGGAAAACTCTGCGCTGACACCGACTGCAAGGCAACGATTACGGCGACCGATACCGCCTGCCACAATAATGAGGACTCTGACCACGTCAGCGGCTGCGCGGTCGATTTCGTCAATATCAGCGGCTGCAACGCCATCAAAAAACCGATCTGCAAGAAGCACAAGGATGCAGGTGGTTTTCACTGGCACTGCAACGTTTGCAAGTAAAGGAAGAAGTAAGTTAGTAAGTTAAGATAAGTGAAGTAAGAAGTAAGAGTAAGTTAAGTAATATTGTGATCAAACGTCCTCTGGTTTGTAGGGTTGCGTTGGGTATACCCAGCTATTGACAAAATTATAATTATAGTGTATACTATAGACAGTCAAAAATACGCTGATAATCGGAGGTCAAACCATGCGTAAATGGATACGGCGTTCTTTAAAGCTTGGATTGGTGGTAGCAGGAGCACTACTGGTGGGTGGCCTGGTCTATTATGCAGGCGGGGGCCTGCCCCTGCGGGGAGGAAATCTGCGTGAGGGCACGTATGAGGTTGCCTGGCGCATCAGCACCGGGCAAAGGATACCAGAACAGCTGCTGAAGCAGCGCGGCCAGGAAGGTCAAGATCCGGACCATATCAAATGGTCATGGTTCAGAAACTGGGTCCTCTATGTAGTGAGGCCCAAAGATGGGACTTTCTATCGGGCGGTTGTCGAGTACAGCCCGATGCAAGCTGAGACCTATTTCACCGGCCCTAGAATCCTTAGCGTTTTTCCACCTCGGAAAAAGTCACTAACTCCGCCTATCCCCGCGTCCGGTGCCTAATTAAGACGCTATCACACTATCCGCACTTTCCGTTTTACGGCCGCAGCTTTGCTTCGGCCTCTTTTTTTTAATTTTCAATTATCAATTTCTAATTTTCAATGAATGACCAATGTTTCAATGAACATTGAGTCAATAAAAATTCATTGTAAACTGAAAATTGTCTTATGATTTGACTTTTTCTGTTAGATGTGCTACAATGTATTTATACGCTCTGGTTTCATTAAAACCGAGCTCGCCCCAAGACAATTCGCGGGCAAAAACAAAAACCAAAAAGGTTACAAACACGTCAAGGCCGCGGACGATGCATCGTCCTCATGTTTTAACTACGGTTTTTGCCGTGTTTTTTTGTTCTTTGCACAACTAAAACAAAAATAAAATAAAGTGTAACGCCACCCGTATGCTCGAAGCGCACGCAGCGCCGCACGTGTCGTGTAACCATGGATCGGATTGCCAGTGCCAGCACAATGGCACGCAGCCTCAAGACATGGATTTCGATGTCACGCGCACGTTCAGCTTACTACTGGTTACCCTGGTACTGCCGATGTATTTGGCAATATCAATGGTTTCCTTTTCGCTGGCGGCAATCTACTAGTATTTTATTTTGGAAGCAAAAAAAATCCCCTGAAAGGGGGATTTTTTTGTCCGCGTTTATGTTAAAAATTACACCGGCCGCTGGTACTTACATTCTTTGCTGCTGCACTTAATAGTTTCTTTCGGGCCGTAGAGCAGCAGGGAGCCGCAGTCCGGGCAGC